>BADC01000423.1 GCA_000333435.1 Corynebacterium-like bacterium B27
TGAGCGAGACCGACCCCGTATACGCCGTCGGTCTCCCTGATTCCGGTAGTAACTCATCACCGGCGGCCGGGTTTCGACCTGAGCGAACGTCTACCACCGTGTCGGTGCCGTGGCCCACACTAGAGGCATGCCTGAACTGCCCGAAGTCACCGCGCTCGTGGCCGATCTCGGCGCGCGCCTGGCCGGGCGCGTGGTCGACCGGCTCGACGTGGTGTCGTTCGCGGCGCTCAAGACCTTCGACCCGCCGGCGTCGGCGCTCAGCGGCCAGACCGTTCAGGGGGTGAGCCGGCACGGCAAGTTCCTCGACTTCGAGATCGGTTCGCTGCACCTGCTCGTGCACCTCGCGCGGGCGGGCTGGTTGCGCTGGCGTGACGGGCCGCCCCCGCCACCCTCGGGGCGCCCGGGCAAGGGGCCGCTCGCGGCCCGGCTCGTGCTCGACGACGGGTCGGGATTCGACGTGACCGAAGCCGGGACCAAGAAGAGCCTGGCGCTGTACGTGGTGCGCGACCCGGCAGAGGTGCCGGGCGTGGCGCGGCTCGGGCCCGACCCGCTCGAGCCGGAGTTCACCGAGGAGGTGTTCGCGGGCATCCTGGCCGCTGCCGGGCGCGCGCAGATCAAGGGCGTGCTGCGCAATCAGTCCCTCATCGCGGGCATCGGCAACGCGTACTCCGACGAGATCCTGCACGCGGCCCACATGTCGCCGTTCAAGCCCGCTGCCATGACTCCTGCCGAGGTGTCGGTGCTCTACACGGCGCTGAACGACACGCTCCGCGGCGCGATCGCGCGCGCCGACGGGCTCGCGGCGTCGGAGTTGAAGGCCGAGAAGAAGTCGGGCCTGCAGGTGCACGGGCGCACCGGGCAGCCGTGCCCGGTCTGCGGCGACACCGTGCGGCAGGTCACCTACGCCGACTCGAGCCTGCAGTACTGCCCCACCTGCCAGACCGGCGGCAAGCCCCTGGCCGACCGCGTGCTCTCCCGCCTGCTCAAGTAGCCCGCCGCACCGCGGCCCACCCGCCATGCGCGCATGGCGTCTACAATCGAGTATTTGTCATTTCCTGGGATCTGTGCCAGATTCGTGGATGCGGCAGAGCGCCGCCATCGCCGTTTCGAAGGAGCACCCCATGTCGCAGTCGTCCCTCACCACCGCGCCCGCCGGCACCGACTACCCGGGCAAGACGCTGGGCATCGTCGGGCTCATCCTCGCCATCCTGGTCAGCCTGGTCGGCTTCGTGGTGAGCCTCGTGGCCCTCAACCAGTCGAAGAAGGCCGGCTACAAGAACACCCCGGCCCTCGCCGGCGTGGTCGTGGGCGCCATCCTCCTCGTCGTCACCGTCATCAGCTGGACCATCACCGCCATCGCCGCCGCCTCGATGTACTAGCCTCGAGCGCGCGCAGGGTCAGGCGCGGGCGGCCAGGGCCCGCTCGAGGTCGCGCGCGCCCGAGCGCACGGCGTCGGCGATGGCGTCGCGGTGCTCCTCCGAGAGGCGGTAGGCCGGCGCCACCACGGTGATCGCACCCACCAGACGGCCGCGCACATGGATGCCCGCCGCGCTCGCCCACACACCCTGGTCGACCTCACCGGCGCTCTCCGCGTAGCCGGTGGCCCGAATGGCGTCGAGATCGGTCTCGAGCGCCTCCCGCGCCGATTTCGGGATGGTCGCGCCTGCGCGCTGGAAGTACTGCGCCAGCTTCGACGGGCTCAGGTCGCTGAGCAGCAGCTTCGCCGCCGCCCCACTGTGCAACGGCATGAGGTTGCCCGGCTGGAACGAGATGGAGATCGGATGATCGGACTCGGCGATCGCTAGACACACCGCCGAGTCGTTGACCCGCCGGAGGTACAGCGCCGTCTCCCCCGTCACTTCGGCCAGCCGGTTGAGGATCGGCTGCGCCTGCGCCCGGTAGTCGAACGACGCCTCCGCCGCCCGCGCCAGCCGCAGCACCTGCGGCGAGAGCACGAACCGGCCCTTCTCGCGCTCCTCGATGAGGTCCATCTCGCGCAGCAGCGAGATGTACCGGTAGGCGCTCGGCACCGAGATGTCGTGATCCTCGATGAGGTTGTCGACCGTCAGCTCCGGCGTCGTCTCGTTGAACTGGAGCAGGATCTGGAGCGCGCGGCGCGCGCTGTCGACACCTTTGGTGCGCTGAGGCTGCGCGGTCACGGCGTCTCCGTCTTGATGTGTGCTCATATGGACTACCTGACGATCCTAATCGTGCTCCGGGCCGGGTCGGCGGAGGTCAGCGCCGCTGTTCGCTGAGAACGGCGAGCGCCGCTTCGAGGCCGGCGCCCACGTCGACCGGCAGCCCGAGGTCGGCGAGCGTGCGGCCGAGCGCCGCGAGGCCCACCACCGAGTGCAGGCCCCCGGCCGTCGGCCCCATGTGCGACAGGCGCACCAGGTTGCCTGCACCCTGGCCGTGCGACAGCATCACGCCGTACACCTCACGGGCGTGGTCGCGCACCAGGACGTTGTCGATGTGGTCGGGCAGGCGGATGGAGGTGACGCAGGCCGAGGCGATCTCCTCGCGCTTGGCCCAGAGCGTCAGCCCCATCGCGACGGCCCCGGCCCGGGTGACCGCTGCCGCCGCTTCGTGGCGTGCGATGACCGCGTCGATGCCCTCCTCGAGAGCCTGGTCGAGTGCCGCCTCGAGCCCGTTCATGTCGCTCACCGACGGCGTGTACGGGAAGCGGCCCTCGCCGAGCCACTTCTCCTTCCAGTCGATCAGCGAGAGGTACGAGTCGCGCGGCGCCGCGGGGTTCGCGTAGATCGCCTCCCAGGCCCGGTCGCTGACCGAGATGAGCGCCACCCCGGGAGGGCCGCCGAGGCACTTCTGGGCGCCGGCGACGCAGAGGTCGAGACCCCACGCATCCGTCTCCCACGCCATGCCGAGCACACCCGAGACGGTGTCGACGTAGCTCAGGATGCCGCGGTCGCGGCAGAGCGACCCGATCGCCGCGACATCCGTCACCGTGCCCGACGGCGTCTCGGATGCGACGAGGCACACCATGCGGATCTCCGGATGCGCGTCGAGGTACTCCTCGACCGCCGCAGGACTCACGGCGTCGTCGTAGCCGACCTCGATCTCGTGCAGCTCGGCCCCGAACCCCGAGATCCAGTAGCCGGTGCCCTTGCCGAACACGCCCTGCACGAGGTTCAGCACCGGCATGCCGGGGGTGATGAGGGAACGGAGCGCGCCCTCCAGCCCCACGATCGCCTCGCCCTGCATCAGCACGATGTCGTGGAGGTGCGGAAGATCTGCGCCA
>BADC01000422.1 GCA_000333435.1 Corynebacterium-like bacterium B27
ACGGGGCGCTCCTCATCGAGATCGCGGTGGTCACTCCACCCCCAATCTAGGCGGGACGCGGTTCCGTCAGGCGGCGACGTAGCTCCCGCCGTTCACGGTGTACTCGGCGCCCGTGACCTGGCGGCTGATGTCGGAGGCGAGGTAGACGATCGCCGCGGCGACGTCTTCGGGCGCCCCGATGTGCCCCACCGGAAGCTTTCGCACCTCCTTCGCGAAGTGCACGATCGCCGCCTCCTTGTCGAGCCCGTACTCGTTGGCGAGGCTCTCGGCGAAGCCGCCCGGCTTGTCCCACGACGCGGTGCGGGTGGGGCCGGGCGACACCACGTTGCTGCGGATGCCCGCCGCGCCGTACTCGTTGGCCAGCGACTTCGAGAGGTTCAGCACCATCGCCTTCGTCACCGAGTAGTCGATGAAGAACACGTCGGGCTGCCGGCCGCACTCGCTGGCCACCGAGACGATCGACCCGGAACGCTTGTCGAGCATGTGCGGCAGCACGAGCTGGGTCAGCCGCACCATCGAGAGGAAGTTGATGTCGATGGTGCGCTGCCAGTCGTCGATCGTGGTGGAGAGGAAGCCGTCGCGGTAGGGGAAGACGCCCACGTTGTTGACGAGGATGTCGACGGTGCCGTAGGCCTCGATCGCCGCGTCGACGAGCGCCCGCGTACCCTCGTCGGTGGACAGGTCGGCCTCGACCGCGACGACGCCGTCGAGCTTCGCGAGCGGCGACACGTCGAGGTCTCCGCCGACGACGTAGGCGCCTTCGTTGCGCAGCAGCCGCGCCGTCTGGTAGCCGATGCCGAGCGCCGCGCCGCTGACGACGGCGACTTTGCCGGTGAGATGCAGATCCATGGTTTGTCCTTCGTTGCTGATTCAGATGGGTGACGACGCGGGGGTCAGAGTTCGAGCGGGGTGTTCGCGCTGTCGAGGAACTCGACGGTCGAGAACACGAGTTCACTCTCGCCGATGTTCTGCAGGTCATGCAGCAGGTATTCACCCGCGGCGAAGGTGTAGTGGCGGGTCTCGCCGGCTTCGTAGCTCACCTCGCGCGTGGTGCCGTCGAAGGTGTGCTGGCGGCTGTGGCCCGCGTTCACGGCGGTCCAGAAGTAGTCGAGCACGTGCCGATGGGCGTGCACTCGTTCGCCGGGCGCGAGACGGATCTCCCAGACCCGCACGCGGTCGGATTCGCTGAGCAGCCGTGTGCCCACCTCGCCGCTCGTGGCGTTCGCCTCGAAATCGGCCTTGAGCTCGTCGCTCCAGCCCGCGAAGTCGGTGCCGACCAATTCGCCGGCCAGCGGCAGGGCGGTGAGGTACTTGGGCGTGGTCGCCGTTGTCGCCGCGTTCATTTCACTTGTCTCCTTGGATCGATGATGTGGTTGAGGTCAATGATGTGGTTGACGAAAAAAGGATCTTGCAGGTCTCGGGGTCGGGGGACAGGGTCGTCATCGCGGCCGGCGCATCCGCCCAGTCGCG
>BADC01000421.1 GCA_000333435.1 Corynebacterium-like bacterium B27
GGCCATCAGCACGCGGACCAGTCCGCCGAGCAGCGGGTTCATCGGCGGGTTGCGCACGAACGGGCCGGTGAGCACGAGCCCGGCCACGAGCTCCGGCCGCCGCGCGGCGACGAGTACGGCGGAACCCGCGCTCATCGAGTTGCCGACGACGACCGCGGGGCCGCCGAGTTCTTCGATCAGGGCGATGAGGTCGTCGGCCGTCTCGGCGTCGCCGTAGCCGGCGAAGGTGGCATCGCTGTCGCCGTGCCCGCGGAGTTCGGTCTCGGCGACCCGGAACCCGGCCGCCACGAGCTGCGGCGCGAGCGCACGGAAGCTGGAGCGGAGCTCGCCCATGCCGGGCGAGGTGACGACGAGCGGCCCGGCACCGGCGAGCCCGTAGGCGAGCCGCCCCTCTCCGCGGTCGAGGAAGTGCGGCGTGGTGGTGTGATCGGTGGCGTTCATGAAAGCTACTATAGCTAGCTTTAAAGCTAGTTGCAATAGCCTGGCGTCACTGAGCTGTGTAACCACCATCCACCTGGAGGTTCGCACCGGTGACGAAGGAGGCGTCGTCACTCAACAGGAAGCACATCGCCGCCGCGATCTCGCCGGGTTCGGCCAGCCGCCCGATCGGATGCGCGCCCTCGAGCGTGGCCCGCGCCGATCCCGGGTCGGACTGCCCGGAGAGGTACGCCTCGAGCACGGGCGTCATCACGGAACCGGGCCCGACACTGTTGCAGCGGATGCCCGCGTGCGAGAAGTCCACCGCGATCTGCTTCGTCAGGAGTGCCACCGCCCCCTTCGACGCACAGTACGCGGCCTGCTCCGGCAGGCCCACCTGCGCCGAGATCGACCCGGTGTTGACGATGCTCCCGCCCCCGCCGGCTTCGAGGAAGTGCGCGACGGCGTACTTGCTGCCGAGGAAGACGCCACGCGCGTTCACCGCCATGGTGCGGTCCCATTCCTCGACGCTCGTGTCGACGACCGACTTCGCCACGAGCATCCCGGCGTTGTTGACGATGCCGTGCACGCGGCCCCACTCCGCGACCACCGCCTTGAACACCGCACGGATGTCGGCCTCGGCCGAGACGTCGGCGCGGAGGGCGATGGCAGAGCCGCCGGCCTCACCGATGGCGGCCGCGGTGCGCGTCGCCGCCGCGAGGTCGAGGTCGACGCAGGCCACCCGCGCGCCGCGCTCTGCGGCGAGCTGGGCGGCGGCGGCACCGATACCCGATCCGGCGCCGGTGATGATGATGTTCTTCGACTGCAAGGTCGACATGCTGATTCCTTCGATGCGGGGCCGCCTCAGAGCCGGAAGGCGTCGCTGAGGTCGGCCGATGAGGTCGGGCGGGGTGCGGCGGGCGACGCCCGGAGCTCCTCGATGAAACTGCGCGCCAGGGTCGACATGCCCGAGCGCGCGTAGACGGTGAGCTCGCGGAGGATGGGGCGCACCGCCGAGCGGATGACGAGATCGCGATCGGTGTCGATGGCGTTCGCCGGGATGAGCGCCGGCCCGAGACCGGCCGCCGCGAGGCGCGCCGCCGTGGTCACCTGGCTGGTGCGGGCGGCGACCTTCGGGGTGAAGCCGGCGTGCGCGCACACCCGGTTCACGATCTCGGTGAGGCCGTGGTCGGGCGCGAAGAGCACCCAGGAGCGCTCGGCGAGATCGGCGGGATCGATGCGCTCCCGCCCACCCAGCGGATCGCTCGAGGGCAACACGAAGACGAACTCTTCGAGACCGAGGCTCACGAGGCTTCCCGTGTCGTGCTTCGGCGCCGGGCCGATGGCCAGATCGACGTCGCCGGCCGCCAGTGCCTCCTCGAGGGCATCCGCGTGCAGGAACTCGCTGAGGTGCAGCGCGACGTTCGGATGCGTCGCGTGCCAGGCCCCCGCCGCATCCGGGATCAGCCGCACCGCGAGCGAGGTCACCGTGCCGAGCCGCAGCTCGCCCTGGAAGCCCGACGACACGGCGCGCACCGTGGCCTCGCGCGG
>BADC01000420.1 GCA_000333435.1 Corynebacterium-like bacterium B27
AACACCGTGCCGAGCAGCACCGCGTTCATGCCGAGGGTGACCACGAGGGGCATCACCCGGAAGTACGTCACCAGGATGCCGTTGACGAGCCCCACGATGCCGGGGCCGACGATGCCGGCGATGACCGCCGCCCAGAGCGGCCACCCGTAGTTCTGCGGGAGTCCGGTGGAGAGCACGGCCGCGAGGGCGATCATCCCGGGCACCGAGAGGTCGAGGCCGCGCTGCTGCACCACGAGGGTCTGGCCGGCGGCCACGATGGCCAGCACGGATGCGAACGGCAGCATGCTGAGCAGGGGCGCCGTGCCGAGGCTGCCGGGGGCGATCACCGGCGACAGCGCGAACAACAGCGCGGTGGCGACCACGATGCCCACCCAGCTGCCCGAGAGGGTGCGGCGCCAGGCCGACTCCACGGTGCGGGCGGTCGGTGCCGGGGTGGCGGGCGGTGCGGGGCGGAGGTCGGTGCTGGGCGAGGTCATGATGCGCTCCCGTCGGTGGCTGCGGTGAGGGGGGTGGCGATCGGTGCCGCGCGCTTGCGCCGCCGGCTCCGCCGGAGCTGGGCGTAGAGCACGGCCGCGGCGAGGGTGATGAGGCCCGGCAGCCAGTACGACCAGGCCTGCGACAGCCCGAGGAAGGGCGACACGTTGAGCACCTGCTGCACGAGGAAGGCGGCGGCGAGGATGCCGATGAACGACCCCCGCCCGCCGAAGATCGAGGCGCCGGCCAGCACCACGACGGTGACCGACGAGAGCGTGTAGGAGAGCGAGGGCCGCCCGTCGCCGATGCCGATCTGCGCCATCATGATCACCGCGGCCGGCAGCACGAGGAACGAGCACAGCACGTAGCTGAAGAACTGGGTGCGCTTGACCTTGATGCCGAGCCGCCCGGCCGCATCCACCCGCGACCCGACCCCGCGGAGCTCGACGCCCCAACGGGTGCGCCGCAGCGCGAACTCGAGCACGAGCAGCACCACCACGGCCACGATGGTGACGACGGGCACGATGCCGATACGGGCCTGGATCTGGTCGGCGATCGGGCCGAAGATGATGCCGCCGGGCGTCGACCGCAGGGCGAGGTAGATGCCCTGCAGGGCCATGTAGGTCGCGAGTGTCACGACCACGGGGTTGATGTTGAACCTCGTCACGAGGAACCCGTTCACCACCCCGGTGGCGATCGCCCCCGCCACCATGAGGGCGAGGCCGACGTAGAGGTTTCCGCCGTCGACGATCCAGTAGGAGGCCAGCACCACGAGGAAGCCCATCAAGGGGCCGACGGAGAGGTCGAAGCCCGAGCCCAGCACCACCACCTGCTGTGCCGCGCCCACGAACAGCAGCGGGGCGGCCATGAACAGCAGGTTGTTGATGTTGAAGGCGCCGAGGTAGGCCGGGTTCGTGGCCGCGACCACGACCCCGAGCAGCAGGAAGATCGCGCCGAGCACCGCGGCGGGGGACTGGTCGCCGCGCATCCAGCGGCGGAGCTTCACGCCGCGCGCCGACTTGTCGGCATCCGTGCGCTCGCGCACCGTGGTGGAGGTGAGAGCGGCGCGCGCGATCGCGGCCTCCGACACCTCGTCGCCGACGAGCTCCTGCACCACCGCGCCGCGCGACATGATGAGCACCCGGTCGCAGAGCCCCTCGAGCTCGACGCCGTCGGAGGAGAGGATGACCACGGCGGCACCCGAGTCGGCCGCGTCGCGGAGGATGCGGTAGATGTCGACGCGCGCCCCCGCATCCACGCCCTGGGTCGGCTCCTCCGCCAGCAGCACCGTCGGCTTCGCCAGCAGGGTGCGGGCGAGCACCACCTTCTGCTGGTTGCCGCCGGAGAGGGAGGAGATGGGGGTGCGCGGCGACGGTGTCTTGATGGCGAGCCGCTTGATCTGCTCGACCGCCGTCTGGACGATCCGGCGATCACTCACCATCCCGCCGCGCGAGACCTTCGGCAGGGTCTTCGCCGAGATGTTCTCGCCCACCGAGAGGGGGAGGAAGACGCCCTCGCCGTGGCGGTCGGCGGGAACGTAGACCACGCCGGCGGCCGAGGCGGATGCGTTCGACCCGTTCGAGACCGGCCGGCCGGCGACCGCGATGGTGCCGCTGGTCGCTTCCAGGCCCGCCAGCGCCCGGATGAGCTGCGTCTGGCCGTTGCCCTGCACGCCCGCGAGCCCCACGATCTCGCCGGCCTTGACGGCGAAGGAGATGTCGTGGAACTCGTCGCTGTGGAGGTCGCGCACGGTGAGCCGGTCTTGCGTTCCCACCGAGCCGGTGGTGCTGCCCTTCTCGGGGAACACGGTCTCGAGCTTGCGCCCGATGACGCGCTCGACGATCTGCGACTCGTCGACGTCGGCGGCGTCGAAGGTGCCGCGCACCTGCCCGTCGCGGAGCACCGTGATGCGGTCGGCGATCTGCTTCACCTCGGGGATGCGGTGCGAGATGTAGACGACGGCGGTGCCCTCGGCCACGAGTTCGCGCACCTTGCGGAACAGCTTCTGCACCTCTTCGAGCGAGAGGTGCTCGGTGGGTTCGTCGAGGATGAGCACCTTCGGGTCGAGCGCGAGGGCCTTGGCGATCTCGACGATGAAGCGCTGCTCCACCGAGAGGTCGGCCACGCGCGTCTTCGCGTCGATGCCCATCGCCCAGCCGTCGAGCTGGGCCTGCGACCACGCCACGGCCCGACGCAGGCCGCCCACCCGCTTGTACCCGACGCCCACCGCCATGTTCTCGGCCACCGTGAGGTCGGGCAGCAGCGCCGGGTCTTGCCGCACGATGCCGAGTCCCAGCTCGCGTGCCTCATCGGGCGAGGCACTCGTGAGCGGGGAGCCGCCGATCGTGACGGTGCCCTCGTTCGGCGCCAGGGCACCGGATGCGACGGCCATCAGCGTCGACTTGCCGGCCCCGTTCTCGCCCACGAGCGCGTGCACCTCCCCGCCCAGCACGTCCAGCGTGACATCGGTCAGCGCCCGCACCCCCGGAAACGTCTTCACGATCCCATCGAGCCGCAGCACGCTCCCCCCGAACCGCCGCTCGCCGGAGGCGTCAGCGGCCGCGCCCCGCTCGTCGGCAACCATCGCGACGTCATACAAGTCGGAGTTAGTCATCTCGGCATCTCCTTAGTGAATAGAAAAAAGTCAGAAATCGGGGCGGAACGGTCTCGCAAGCCGCGGGCCGTACTCAACGACCCAGGGTGAGGGTGTGGCCGAACGGTGCGACCGCAGGCCGCGCCGTTCGACCGCACCCGAACATGTCGCGCGGCGCCGGGCAAGGACCGGCGCCGCCCGGGCAGCTCGAGCGAAGCCCGAGCCGCCCGGCAGCTAACACAGCCGGCAGGATCACTGCGCGAGATAGCCCCCGTCGATCACGAGCTCCGACCCCGTGACGAAGCTCGCTTCGTCGCTGGCCAGGAACACGATCCCGTTGGCGATCTCCCGTGGCTGCCCGGCCCGGCCCATCGGCGTCATCGACACGACGTACTCGTTGATCTCGGGAGCCTGCGCATCCGTCAGCGGCGTCTCGATGAAGCCAGGATGCACGGAGTTCACCCGCACGTTCTCCTTGGCGTAGGTGATCGCGGCGCTCTTGGACATGTTGCGCACCGCGCCCTTGGTGGCGTGGTAGGCGTGTGCCCCGGAGACGGCGACCGTTCCCCAGATCGAGGAGATGTTGATGATCGAGCCGCCGCCCTGGGCGATCATGTGCGGGATGACCTCGCGCATACCGAGCCAGGTGCCGGTCTGGTTCACGGCGACGACCGTGTTCCAGTCGTCCATGGTGAGGTCGTGCAGGGTCTCGTAGGCGATGATGCCGGCGTTGTTGGCCAGCACGTCGACGTGCCCGTGGGCGCCGATGGTGTCGGCGATCACCCGCTTCCAGTCCTCCTCCTTCGAGACGTCGAGCTGCTGGTACTGCACGCCGTCGGGGAAGGTGTCGTCGCTGGCGGCGCGTCCCGTCGCGATGACCGTCGCCCCCTCCTCGGCGAAGGCCTCGGCGATGGCACGGCCGATGCCGCGCCCGGCGCCGGTGACGATGGCGACCTTGCCGTCGAGCCGGTTCATTGGAACAGCTTCTTCAGCGAGTCGATGCTGAGCCCGGAGGACAGGATGGCGTCCGGCGGCAGGTCGGCCTCGCACTTGGGCTGCAGGTTCGGGTCGGTCGAGTCCTCGATGATCTCGAGGTTGTAGGTCGACGGCTCGTCGTTCGGCAGTCCGTTGGCGGCGGCGAGGCCCTTGTGCAGAGCCGCGGTCACGACCCAGTTGCGGCTGGATTCGGTGGCGATCTGGTAGGTCGGCTGCGCATCCTTGTACTGGTACCAGAGGCACGCGAACTCGTTCGAGTCGTTCGCCGACCAGACCGGGAGCGGCTTGCCGGCGGCTTCGAAGGCGCGGATGCCGCCCACCGAACCTCCGCCGTAGTCGGCCACGATGCCGTTGATGTCGCCGTACTTGGTGATGAGACCCGCCACGACCTGCTGCGTCTTGCCGGGCTCCCAGTCGGTGGCGACCGGGCCGTCCTCGTTCAGCAGGGTGATGCCGGGGTTGGCCTTCACGGCCTCCATCACGCCGTCGAACACGGCCTGGGAGTAGGAGTTGCCGGCGATGCCGCCGAGCATCACCAGGTTGCCCTTGCCGCCCATCTTGTCGATGGTCCACTCGGCGAGGTTCTTGCCGTAGGTGTTGATGTCCTCCGACACGAAGTCGACGTAGTCGGTGCCGGGTGTGCCGCCGGGGGAGCCGACGAAGGGAACGACCTTGACGCCCGCCTCGGTGGCCTTCTTGATGGTCGGCAGCAGCGCCTCACCACCGTCGACGAAGGTGACGATCACGTCGACGCCCTGGGCGACCAGCGAGTTGATGTCGGAGATGGCCTTCTGGGTGTCGCCCTGTGCATCCGTGTAGAGCACCTTCTTGATGTTGGGGCACTTCGCGGCTTCCTCCTCGAAGATCTCGCGGGTGATCTTGCGCCAGGAGTTGCCGCCGAAACCGTCGGCGAGGGCGACCGTCAGGTCTTTGTCGCCGCAGAAGTTGCTGATGTCCTGGATGTCGCCCTGCACGCCGACGGTGCCGACGGTGACTTCGGACGAGCTGCCCGCCGCGGCCGTCGACCCGGAGTCGTCTCCGGAGGAGGAGAGCGAGCCGGTGGAACACCCGGCCAGTGTGAGCAGTGCGATCGCACCGATGGCGATCGCAGGGGCTTTCTTGGTGAACATGAGATGGGTCCTCGTTTCTCTTCGCTGAGTGGCGGACGCCTGCGTACTCAGCAGTCTCGGCGCTGCCCGACGGGGGTGTCCGGCTCACCCTGAGACAGCGGTGCGTCATTTTGCGACAAGCGGTTTCGCGGCGGATTTCCGCGGTCATCCTGGATGAATTCCCCGACGATGAGGAGAGATCGCACATGTCAGCGAACACACCGACCGACCTGCTCGGCCGGATCTACGCCGAGTGGACCGTCGAGTTCGAGGCCAATCCGGAGATGTCGCTCCAGCTGATGCGCTGGGTCTTCGAAGACTGGCAGCGTGCCACGGCGGAGCCCGAGGGCGTGACCTATCAGAGCACCTCGATCGGCGGCGTCCCGGGCATCCGGGTGACCCCGCTCGAGGCCGATCCGGCGCAGGTGCTGCTCGTGCTGCACGGCGGCGGCTTCGCGCTCGGCTCCTCGGCCTCGCACCGCAAGATGGCGGGGCACCTGGCCAAGGCGTGCGGCGCGACCGCGTTCGTGGCCGACTTCCGGCTGGCACCCGAGCATCCGTACCCCGCGCAGATCGAGGACACCGTGGCCGTCTACCGGGCGCTCGTCGCCGAGGGCATCGCTCCGCGCGACATCACGCCCGTGGGCGACAGTGCCGGTGCGAGCATCGCCATCGCGAGCGTGCTGTCGCTCCGGGATGCGGGCGAGCCGCTGCCCGGCCGGGTCGCCACCATCTCGCCCTGGCTCGACATGGAGAACAGCGGCACGACCATCGAGACCAACAACGACACCGACTTCCTGATCGCCCGGGAGGGGCTGCAGGGCAACATCGACCGCTACCTCTCCGGCGGAGCGTCGCCGACCGATCCGCTGGTGAACCCGCTCTACGCCGACTTCACCGGCTTCCCGCCGCTGTACATCGACGCCAGCGACACCGAGTCGCTGTTCCACGACGCCCAGCGGCTGGATGCGCGTGCTCGCGCCGCCGGCGTCGACGTCACCTTCCACGTCGGCCACGGCATGCAGCACGTCTACCCGTTGCAGGCCGGCAACCTGCCCGAAGCCGACCAGGCCATCGCCGATCTCGCCGCCTGGTACCAGAACAACCGAAAGGACAACTGACATGAGCACCACACCTTCTCGCGACTACGACGCCGTGGTCATCGGCGCGGGCTTCTCGGGCCTTGCATTGCTGCACCATCTTCGGGAGATCGGGCTGAAGACCCTCGTGGTCGACGGCGAGGACGGCATCGGCGGCACGTGGTGGGTGAACCGCTACCCCGGTGTGCGCACCGACAGCGAGTACAGCTACTACTCCTTCTCATTCTCGAAGGAGGTGCGCGAGGAGTGGACCTGGTCGCAGCGCTACCCCGCCGGGCCCGAGGTGCTGGAGTACCTCAACTTCGTGGCCGACCGCCTCGACCTGCGGAAGGACATCCGGCTGAACGCCCGTGTCGACTCCGCGGTCTACGACGAAGACGCGAACCTCTGGACGGTGAACCTCGCCGATGGCTCGTCGCTCACCACCAAGTACCTGATCAGCGGGATGGGCGTGCTCTCCCAGGCGATCTACCCCGACGTGCCGGGCATCGACACCTTCCAGGGCGAGAAGTACCACACGGCGCACTGGCCGCGCGAAGACGTCGACCTCACCGGCAAGAAGGTGGGGCTGATCGGGCTCGGCGCGTCGGGCATCCAGATCGTGCCGGTGATCGCGCCGCAGGTGGACGAGTTCTTCGTGTTCCAGCGCACCCCGAACTTCATCGTCGAGACCACCAACGAGGGCGTCTCGACCGAGGAGATGCAGTACGTGCGGGAGAACTACGACGCCATCTACGAGAAGGCGGCGAACCACCCGTTCGGTGTCGCGATGGAGCCGGCCGAGTTCTCGGCCCTCGAGGTGAGCCCCGAGCGGCGGCGCGAGATCTTCGAGTCGAAGTGGAACGAGGGTGGCTTCCACTTCGCCAACGAGTGCTTCAACGACCTCGCCACGAACCACGAGGCGTCGGAGCTGGCGGCGGAGTTCATCCGCTCGAAGATCCGCGAGATCGTGAAAGACCCGGCCACCGCCGACCTGCTGTCGCCGAAGACCTACTCGTTCAACGGCAAGCGGGTTCCCACCGGCCACGGCTACTACAACACCTTCAACCTGCCGCACGTGCACCTCATCGACACAGCGTCGGAGCCGATCACCGAGATCACGGCCACGGGCGTGCGGGTCGGCGACACCGAGTACGAGCTCGACGTGCTGATCTTCGCCACCGGCTTCGACGCGATGACCGGAACGCTCACCCACATCGACATCCGCGGCCGGGGCGGCCGGACGCTGCGCGAGAAGTGGCAGGAGGACGGCCTGAAGTCGAACCTCGGCATCAACGCCAACGGATTCCCGAACTTCTTCATGTCGCTCGGCCCGCAGACGCCCTACTCCAACCTCGTCGTGCCCATCCAGCTCGGCGCGCAGTGGCTGCAGCGGGCGCTCAAATGGGCCGAGGAGAACGGCGTCGAGCGCTTCGAGGCCACCCCGGAGTCGGAGGACTGGTGGGCCGCCGAGACCGAGCGCACCGGCAAGGCGACGGTGATGTACACCGAGGGCAAGAAGGCGAAGGCCTGGTTCCTCGGTGAGAACGTGCCCGGCAAGGCCGAGGAGTTCCAGGTCTACATGGGCGGCGGGCAGGTCTACCAGGAGCACTGCCGAGCGCTCGAGGCGGCCGGCTACGCGTCGCTGCTGTGGTCGCCGGAGCGGGCGACCGCCGGGGCCGGGGCCTCGGCGTGACGGGCCGGCTCGCGGGGAAGGTCGCGCTCGTCACGGGCGCGGCCTCGGGAATGGGGCGCGCGACGGCCGAGTTGTTCGCCGCCGAAGGCGCGACGGTCGCGGTCACCGACTTCAACGCGACGCTCGGCGCCGAGGTCGTCCGGGGCATCGAGTCGGCCGGCGGAACCGCCCGCTTCTGGGCGATGGACGTCTCTCGGGAGGCGAGCGTCGCATCCGTCGTCGCCGAGGCCGTGGCGGCCTTCGGCGGGCTCGACATCCTGATCAACTGCGCCGGCGTCATCGGCGTCGACAAGCCCACCCACGAGGTAACGGAGGAGGAGTGGGATGCGCTGTTCGCGGTCGATGTGAAGGGCGTGTTCTTCGCGACCAAGCACGCGGTGCCGCACCTCATCGAGCGGGGTGGCGGCGCGATCGTGAACTACTCCTCGATCTACGGACTCATCGGCAACGACGAGTTCACGCCCTACCACGTGGCCAAGGGCGCCGTCACGATGCAGACGAAGCAGGATGCCGCATCCTACGGCCGCTACAACATCCGGGTGAACTCGGTGCACCCCTCGACGGTGCTGACGCCGCTGGTCGAGGGCATCGCCGCCGACTACCCGGGCGGGCTGCCGGCCTACGAGGAGATGATGACCGCCAACCAGTCGATCCGGCGGCTGGGCCGGCCGATCGACGTGGCCTACGGTGTGCTCTACCTCGCCTCCGACGAGGCGAGCTGGGTGACGGGCGTCAACCTCCCGCTCGACGGCGGCTACACCGCGCGTTAGCGAGTTCGGTCGCGGGCGCTCAGGCTCGGCTGCGGAGCTTCGACAGCCCGCGGCCGAGCTTGCGCGCGCCGCGCCGCACGATGTTCCGGCTGGCCCGCGGGCGCTTCCAGCCGGGCTCCTGGCGCACCAGGACGGCCATGGCCTGGTCGAACAGCTCGCCGGTCGGCACCCACTGCTCGATCGCGAACCCGGCGTCCCCCCAGACCTGCTCGACCCAGGCGCGCGGGGCGACCGCCCAGGCGTAGAAGCTCCGTGCGCGCGGCCCGTCGTCGTCGGCACCGCCCCCGGCGAACACGAACTCGCCGGCACCCGCCGCGCGGGCGCTCTTCGTCGCATCCGGCACCACCTGGGCGAGATTGACGGCGAACTCGTCGGGCTCGCCCGCGGCGACCGCCGCTTGCGCTCCCGCGACGACGGAGAGGATTCGGCCTCGAGCACCGGTGATGTAGACCCGCGAGCCCGGGTGGGTGAGCCGGGCGAACTCGACCGCCCACCGGGCGGTGCGCCTCTTCGGACAGGTGGGAGAACACGCTGAACGCGGTGATCGCGTCGAACGTTCCCTCGCGGAAGACGGTCGGCGGCCAAGGCGCGTTCGTGACCGCGTTCACTCCGGGGAGGGTGCTCTGCAGAAGCACCGCCATGCTCGAGTCGACGTCGCTCGACCAGAGCTGGTCGGCGCGGAGGCGGCGGAGGAGCATGCGGCTGATGCGGCCCCAGCCCGAGCCGAAGTCGAGCACCGTCTGGCTCTCGACGTCCCCCGCCGGCCAGAGCTCGAAGGCGCGGTCGACGAAGCGTTCGGCTTCGGCGTAGGCCGCCTCGTAGTTCGCGCCGACGAATTTCTCCTGGATCTGGCGCGGGGGATTCTGCGGAGCCCGCTCGACCGGATCGGCGATGTCGGGCAGGGCGTCGAGAGTCGGGGCGGCAGCGAGACGCTGCACGTAGTCACTGATGGTCTCGTCGCTCGACATATTTCTCCAACGGTTCTTCGCGCGGCCTCATCTTGTCACAGTTCTCCACCTCGGTCGGGCGAGTGGTCGGCGAGGTCCGACATACTGGTAGTCGGAATCGACCCGAACGATTTTGACCACACGACCGCTCCCGACCCGTTCGCCTGGAAGGCCGCTCATGTTCCCGTTCGACTCCCTGCTCATCGCCGGCCTCGTCGCCGTGCTCGTCGTGATCGTTCTGATCGTGCTGATCACGCTGCTGCGCGGCATCAAGGTCGCCAAGCCCGACGAGGCGATCATCGTCACCTCGCGCCAGAAGGCGGTGCGGCCGGGTTCACCGGCGCTCGAGGAGACCGAGAACGCCGGCCAGCGCGTGGTGTTCGGCTCGCGGGTGTTCGTGAAGCCCATCGTCGAGGCGCACTTCAAGCTGTCGCTGCGCAGCCGCCAGCTGAACGTGCAGGCCACCGCGCAGACGAAGGATGCCATCACCATCAAGGTGAACGCCGTCGCCGTGGTGAAGGTGGGCGGCTCGGAGTCGATGGTGCGCGCGGCCGCCCAACGCTTCCTGAACCAGCAGGACCAGATCGAGACCTCGACCGAAGAGGTGCTGTCGGGTTCGGTGCGGTCGATCGTCGGTCAGCTGACGGTGACCGAGATCATCACGAACCGGCAGGCGCTGCAGGGCCAGGTGCTCGAGGCGGTGCGCGAGTCGCTCGACGTGCAGGGTCTGCAGATCGACACGCTCCAGATCAAGGAGATCGACGACGACAACGGGTACATCCGCGACCTCGGTCGCGCGGAGGCGGCGCGCGTGAAGCAGGTCGCCGAGGTGGCCGAGTCGGTGGCCCGTCAGACCTCGGAGGAGGCACGGATCGCCGCCGAGCAGGCCGTGGCCGAGCAGCAGCGCAAGCTCGACCTGCGGAACGCCGAGATCCAGAAGGAGACCGACAAGGCGCGCGCCGAGGCCGCGGCAGCGAAGCCGCTGGCCGAGGCGTC
>BADC01000419.1 GCA_000333435.1 Corynebacterium-like bacterium B27
CCGTCGTCGACCCGCAGCGCCTTGGTGAGCTCGACGAAGCGGCGGGTGAACTCGTCGGCCACCGCGCGGTGCACGATGATGCGGTTGGCCGCCACGCAGGCCTGCCCGGCGTTGCGGAACTTGTTCACGATGGCCTGCTTCGCCGCGAGCTCGACATCGGCGTCCTCGAGCACCACGAAGGGGCCGTCGCCACCGAGCTCCATCGACGCGTTCACGATGCCCGGCGCCGCCTGCTTCAGCAGGGTGCTGCCGACCCCGGTCGAGCCGGTGAAGCTCACCTTGCGCAGACGCGGGTCGGCCATCACGGCGGCCGACACATCGGCGGAGCGGGTGGTGTGGATGAGGTTCACGACACCGGGCGGGAAGCCCGCGTCGTGCAGCACCTCCACGAACAGCGCGCCGGTGAGGGGCGTCTCCTTGGCCGACTTGACCACGACCGTGCAGCCCGCGCCGAGGGCGGCGCCGGCCTTGCGGGCGATCATCAGCAGCGGGAAGTTCCAGGGCGTGATGAGCAGCGACGGCCCGACCGGCTGGTGGGTCGTGATCACGCGGTAGCCGCCGTGCGACCCCTCGGCGTAGGTGCCGTGCAGGTGCGCCACCTGCTCGGCGTACCAGAGGAAGAAGTCGGCCGAGAGCTGGAACTCGCCCCGCGCCTCGGCCAGCGGCTTGCCGCTCTCGAGCGTCATCGTCTCGGCGATCGCATCCGCCCGCTCGAGCAGCAGGGCGTGCGCGCGGTGGAACAGGTTCGCGCGGTCGCGGGGCGGCACGGCGCGCCACGCCTCCTGCGCCGAGGCGGCGGCGTCGAGGGCGGCGAGGGCATCCGCCGCACCGCCGTCGGCGACCCGCGCGATCACGCTGCCGGTGGCCGGGTCGACCACGTCGAAGGTCTCGTCGACCGGGAGCCAGTCGCCTCCGATGTAGAGCCCGACGGGAACGGTGTGATCCCGAAGGGTCACCGTGTCGGTGGATTGCGGCCGCGAGGTCGTCTGGGTGGTCATCGTCTGCGTCCTTTCACTCACATCCGTGTGAGCGTGTCACGATCATCTCGTATTACGGTACGATGCAATGACCGCGAGGATGCACCGGTGCATCGAATTGAGACAGTGGAAGAAGCGGATGCCGTCAACGAAGATCGAACGTCACGCAGCACCCCTGCGCCAACAGGTGGTGCGGCAGCTGCGCGAAGACATCCTGGAGGGCGAGCTCGCGCCGGGCGAGCGGCTGCTGGAGAGCGCGCTCTGCGACAGTTACGGGGTCTCCCGCACCGTCATCCGGGAAGCCCTCCGGCAACTCGAGACCGAGAGCCTCATCACGATGCTGCCGAACCGCGGCCCCATTGTGACCGTGCTCACCAAGCGCGACATCGAGTCGCTCTACGAGGTGCGCCGGGTGCTCGAGGGCCTCGCGGGAGAGCTGTTCGCCCGTCGCGCCCGCCCCGAGCAGGCCGCGGCGATGCGCGAGCTGATCGTGGCGATGGAGCAGAGCTACCTGCACGGCACCGTGCAGTCGCGTGAGGAGAGCAAGGAGGAGTTCTACGACCTCCTGCTCGCCGGAGCCGCCAACCCGGTGCTGGAGAACGACCTCCGCGGAGTGCACACCCGCATCGGGTTGTTCCGCCGCTACGCCTTCGTCGACGAGCACCGCGTGGCGCTCTCGATGGAGGAGCTGCGGCAGATCGCGCGCGAGATCGCCGAGAACCGCGACCCGGCCGCCGCCCGCCTCGCCTGCGAGCACCACATCCAGCTCGCCGGTGAGCTGGCCATCTTGGAATACACGAAGCGTCTGCACGCCAGCGACGCCCTCGCCCGCGACGACGAAATCGCAATCTAGCTGTGACTTGACCTCGCACCGAGGAGCCATGAAGATGACGATACGTTCCACCCAACCGGTTCGATCACCCCACCCGGTGTGCACGCACCCGACCGGTCCGACGTTCTCGACGACGAGACACCCGGCGTCGTCCGAGTCCGCGGACAGACCCTAGGAGTTCCTCGTGCCTCTCCAATTCGACGCAGACCGCGTTCAGGGGGTCAAAGACGACTTCCTCGCCGCGGATGCCCCGACCCACACCGTCAATCCCGAGCTGCTGAAGTCGTGGCAGCGGTCCAAAGCGGCCATCGGGGTGCCGAGCAACATCCGTGACGTCCCGCTGGTCGCCGACGACCTGCTCGACGCCCACCTGCTCGACATGTTCCAGGCCCCGCTCACCCGCGTCTCCGACGACCTCGACGGCACC
The DNA here is from genome assembly GCA_000333435.1 of Corynebacterium-like bacterium B27. Classification (GTDB taxonomy): domain Bacteria; phylum Actinomycetota; class Actinomycetes; order Actinomycetales; family Microbacteriaceae; genus Herbiconiux. The sequence continues at coordinate 2,237 of BADC01000419.1, forward strand.
GGCCTCGGGCTCCTGCTCGCCGACTCGCAGGGCCGCATCCTGCAACGCTGGTCGCACGACCACAACGCCCTCGACCACCTCGACCGGCTCGGCACCGTGCGCGGCGCCGTGCTCGCCGAAGACGTGGTCGGCACGAACGGGGTCGGCACCGTCGCCGCCACCGGCAAGAGCGTGCAGATCTCCGGCGTCGAGCACTTCGCCGACTTCTACAGCAGCGCCGTGTGCACCGGCTCGCCGGTGCGGCATCCGATCACCGGCAAGCTGCTCGCCGTGGTCACCATCTCCAGCGACATCTCCGAGCGCAGCGGGTTGCTGCGGCCGCTCATCAACTCCGTCACGATGCAGCTCGAACAGCAGGTGCTCGACGTCGAGCAACCCGCGGCCCGGCTGATGTTCAACACCTTCCTCGACACCGCGCGCGCCCAAGCGGGCCCGGTCGTGGCGTTCGGGCCGCAAGGCCTCGTCATGCAGAGCCAGAAGGCGGGGCGGCTCACCGTCGCCGACCTCAACCTGATCCAGCAGCTCACCACCGCCGAGCCCCGGTCGGGGCGCTTCGCCGTCGACCTCTCCAGCGGCACCGCCGACCTCACGGTCACCGCCCTCGAGGGCGGCGCCGGTGTCATCGTGGTGCTCGACCGGGAGCGCCGAAACACCACGATGAGCATCGGACCCGCCCGGCCGCAGCTGGTGGGGCGCTCGCCGGAGTGGCTGTCGGTGGTGCACCAGGTGGCACGGCACCGCGAGTCGCGCCGGCCGCTCATCATCGCCGGGGAGCCCGGCACCGGCAAGGCCTCGCTCGCGCTCGGGCTGCCGTTCCGGCCCGGATCGGCCGTGACCCAGGGGCTCGTGACGGATGCGGCCGAGCGGCACGTGACCGGCAGCCGCAAGTGGCTGCAGAAACTGTCCGAGCGCCTCACCGCGTCGGCACCCGTCATCGTGCGCGGCGTCGAGACCCTCGACCCGCACACCATCGCCGGCGTGCGATCGCTCGTCGAGACCACCACCGGGCGCGGACCCGTGCTGCTCACCCTCTCAGCCGCCTCCCGCGAGGAGGCCGAAGAGCAGGGTGCGAAACTCGGCATGACCGTGCTCTGGGTGCCGCCGCTCCGCGACCGCATCGCCGACGTGCCCGCGCTCTGGCACGTGTTCGCCGAACAACTCGCCCCGGGCGCGGGACTCGAGCTGCGGGCTGACGCGCTCGAACTGCTGCGGACCTACCGGTGGCCGGGAAACCTCAAAGAACTCCGTGGGGTGCTCGAACAGCTCTCGCTCACCGGCAAGCGCGGAGCCGTGCTGCCGGGGGATCTGCCGCAGGCCATGCAAGGGACTCGGGTGTTGTCGATGATCGAGCGCGTGGAGCTCGAAGCGATTCGGAAGGCGTTGCGGGAGGCTGACGGGAATCGGTCTAAGGCGGCGGAGATTCTCGGTCTCTCGCGGGCTACTGTCTATCGCAAGATGAAGGCTTATCGGTTGACGGCCTGAGGGTGCTCGGGGGGGCGCGGAGGGCAGCGTAGCCTTGGGGGATGAGTCGGGACGTTATTCGCACTGCCGTCGTTGGGTATGGGACGGGAGGGCGCGTGTTCCACGCCCCGCTCATCGCGGGGGATGAGTCGTACGAACTCCGGATGATTGCTACCTCGGACGCTGAGCGAGCGGCTGACGCCGCCGCTCGGTATGGGGACGGGGTGGTGGTTTCGGGGCCGGACGAGGTGTTCGGGCGGGCATCCGAACTGGATTTGGTGGTGATCGCGAGTCCTAACGAGACGCATGCTCCGCTTGCACATCGGGCCCTGGAGGCAGGGCTGGACGTTGTGGTGGACAAGCCTTTCGCGGTGAGTGCTGCGGAGGGGCGGGAGGTGATCGCGCATGCCGAAAGGGTGGGGCGGCGGGTTTCGGTGTTTCAGAATCGGCGGTGGGATGGGGACTTTCTCACCGTGCGCGGGATGGTGGACTCGGGGGTGCTGGGGGAGGTTCGGCAGTTCGAGTCGGCGTTCGAGTGGTGGAAGCCGGAGATCAGCAGCAAGTGGAAGGAGACGGCCGGGGCCGAGCGGGGTGGGGGCATCCTGTTCGATCTAGGGCCGCACCTCATCGACCAGGCGATCGCCCTGTTCGGGCCCGTCGCGCCCGGTGGGGTGCACGCGGAGCTCGATCGCCGGCGGGCCGGTGCCGTCACCGATGACGACAGCTTCGTGAGCCTGCGGCACGAGAACGGGGCGCGGAGCCGGCTGTGGTTCAGCGCGGTGGCCCCGGCGAACCGGCCGCCGGTCCCGGGTTGGTGGGGTCGCGTGCGGTCTTCCAGGCCCGAGGGAACTCGACCCGCAGGA
>BADC01000418.1 GCA_000333435.1 Corynebacterium-like bacterium B27
GTAGAGCTTCGTGTCGAGGTCGTCGGCCGACGGGTTCTTGATGCGACCGGTGAACGCCTCCACCAGGTGGGAGAGCGCATCCGCCCCCGTCGCCGCGGTGAGGCCGGGCGGGCAGGTGAGGGTGAGCTCGGGGTCGATGACGGCGGTGTGGGCCTCGAGGAACGGGCTCGCGACCCCCACCTTCATGCCGCGGTCGGTGTCGAACACCACCGAGATGCAGGTGACCTCGGCGCCGGTGCCGCCGGTGGTCGGCACGGTGATCACCGGCACGCCGGGCCCCGGCACGAGGAACTCGCCGTAGTAGTCGCGCACGTCGCCGCCGTTGGCGAGCACGACCGACACCACCTTCGCGAGGTCCATGCACGAGCCGCCGCCGATGCCGAGGATGGCGTCGATCTCGGTGTGCCCGAACCGCTCGATCACCTGCAGCACGTCTTCGCGCGGCAGGTCGGGCTCGGCCTCGGCGTAGATCGACACGTCGACGCCGGTGGCCTCGATGGCCGCCACGATCTCGAGGAACTCGGGCGTGGTGGCCATGCGCGCATCCGTCGTCACGAGCAGATGCGAGGCGAGGGGGCGCACGATGTGCGGGATCTGGTGCCGCTTGCCGGGCCCGAACAGCACGGTCTTCGGTTGACGCAGGATGCCCATCTCGGGGGCGGATGCGGTGGTGCTCGTCACGGTTCTACTCCAGTCCTGCGGTCTCATCGACGGTGATGGCGAGGTATTTCGGTTCGAGGAACTCGTCGATCGCGTGGTGCCCGCCCTCGCGGCCGAGGCCCGAGGACTTGATGCCACCGAACGACGCGGCCGGATCGGCCATGATGCCACGGTTGATCGCCACCATGCCGGATTCGAGCCGCTCGCTCACCGCGATGGCGCGGGACAGGTCGCGGGTGAAGACATAGGCGGCCAGGCCGTAGCTGGTGTCGTTGGCCACCCGGATGGCCTCGGCGGTGGAGGCGACCGTGTAGATGGTGGCGATGGGCG
>BADC01000417.1 GCA_000333435.1 Corynebacterium-like bacterium B27
GGCGCACCAAGGGCGAGGGCGCGCCGTACTCGGGGGGCACCGAGTTCTCGGAGCCCGACTTCGCCGCCACGGGCCAGGGCGGCGCACCCCTCATCGCCGCGGACTCGCACGTGCGGCTCGCCCACCCGGAGCAGAACTCCGGCGCCCAGCTGCTGCGCCGCGGCTACAACTTCGTCGACGGCAACGACGACCTCGGGCGCCTGAACGCGGGCCTGTTCTTCATCGCCTACCAGCGAGACCCGCGCAAGCAGTTCATCCCGATCCAGCTCAACCTGGCCAAGAACGACGCGATGAACGAGTACATCCGCCATGTCGGGTCGGCGATCTTCGCCGTTCCCCCGGGCGCCCGCGACGGCGGCTACGTCGGCGAGACCCTCTTCGATTAGCCCGATCGACCGCGAGGCAATACGGTCGAGAGAGTGAGTGCGACGACGGAGACGGGCGGGGTGTTCTCGCCCCGGCTGCGCCTCGTCACCGTCGGCGCCGTCGCCCTCATCTTCGTGGCGGCGTTCGAGAACCTCGCCGTCACCACGGTGATGCCCGTGATCAGCGCCGAACTCGACGGCGCCTCGCTCTACGCCGTGGCGTTCGCCGGGCCGCTCGCCGTGTCGGTGCTCGGGATGGTGGTGGCCGGGATGTGGGCCGACCGGTCCGGCCCGCGGGTGCCGTTGTACGCATCCGTCGCCCTGTTCGTGATCGGGCTGCTGGTCGCCGGCACGGCCACCGCCATGGGCGCCGTCGTGGCCGGCCGGCTCGTGCACGGCCTCGGCGGCGGCGCCCTGACGGTCTCGCTCTACGTCGTGGTGGGGCGGATCTACCCGGCTGCCCTGCAACCCAAGATCTTCGGCATGTTCGGCGCCGCCTGGGTCGTTCCGGCGCTCGTGGGCCCGTTCGTCGCGGGAGTGCTCGGCCAGACGGTGGGCTGGCGGTGGGTGTTCCTCGGCGTGGCCGTGCTCACGGTCGGCGCGGCGGCACTGGTGGTGCCCGCGATGCGGTCGGCCGCCGGGGTGGGCACGGATGCGGGCGACCGGCCGTCGTGGAGCGTCCCGCGCATCCTGTGGTCGCTCCTGCTGGCGGCCGCCGTTCTCGTACTGAGCGTCGCGACCGAGCTCGAGGGCGCCGCCGTCTACCTCCTCGGTGGGGTGGCCTTCGTCGCCGCCCTCGTCGCCCTCCGCCCGCTGCTGCCCCGCCGCGCGCTCCGGGCCGGACGGGGTCTGCCGAGTGTCGTGCTGATGCGGATGCTCCTGGCCGGCGGATACTTCTCGGCCGAGATCTACCTGCCGTACTTCCTCACCGACGCGCGCGGCTTGAGTCCTGCGCTGGCCGGGCTGGCGCTCACCGTGGCGGGTGTGGCCTGGGGTCTGTCGTCGGTGCTGCAGGGCCAGGTCGCCGACCGCCTCGCCGCCGGCACGAGCCTCCGCATCGGGTCGGCGGCCGTGTGCCTGGCCATCGGCGCCGTCGTGGGCACGGCGGTCTTCGGGCTCCCCACCTGGGTCGCCATCGCCGGCTGGGCCGTCTCGGGCTTCGGCATGGGCATGTGCTACCCGCGGCTGTCGGTGCTCGTGCTCGGCTACTCCGAGCCGGGCAACCAGGGCTTCAACAGTGCCGCGCTCAACATCGCGGATGCGACCGGGCCGGCCATGGCGCTCTCCGTCGCCGGCGCGCTGTTCCAGACCACGGGAGCGTTCGCAGCCGTGTTCGCCCTCGCACTGGCCGTCGCCCTCGGTGCACTCGCGGTGAGCGGGCGCACCGGGGCGCGGCAGGCGGAGCCGGCTGGGGCGAGCCTGGCCCCCTAGGAGTTGTTCGCTCGCTTGAGGTTCGCGGTCATGCGGGCGCGGGCGTTCTGGTCGAGTTCGACCTTGCGGATGCGCACCTTCTCCGGCGTCACCTCGACGCACTCGTCCTCACGGGCGAACTCGAGGCTCTCCTCGAGCGAGAGCTGACGCGAGGGCGTCATCGACTCGAAGTTGTCGGCCGTCGACTGACGCATGTTCGTCAGCTTCTTCTCCTTGGTGATGTTCACGTCCATGTCGTCGGCGCGCGAGTTCTCACCGATCACCATGCCCTCGTAGACCTCCTCGGTGGGATTCACGAAGAAGGTCATGCGCTCCTGGAGCGCGATGATGGCGAACGGCGTGACCACGCCGGCGCGGTCGGCCACGATCGACCCGTTGTTGCGGGTGACGATCGAACCGGCCCACTCGTCGTAGCCGTGCGAGATCGCGTTCGCGATGCCCGTGCCGCGCGTGATGGTGAGGAACTCGGTGCGGAACCCGATGAGGCCGCGCGAGGGCACGATGAACTCCATGCGCACCCAGCCGGTGCCGTGGTTCGACATCCCCTCCATCCGGCCCTTGCGGGCGGCGAGCAGCTGCGTGATCGCGCCGAGGTACTCCTCGGGCGCGTCGATCGTGAGGTGCTCGTAGGGCTCGTGGGTCTTGCCGTTGACCTGCTTCGTGACCACCTGGGGCTTGCCGACGGTGAGCTCGTAGCCCTCGCGCCGCATGTTCTCGACCAGGATCGCCAGGGCGAGTTCGCCTCGGCCCTGCACCTCCCAGGCGGCGGGGTTCCCGATGTCGACCACGCGCAGCGACACGTTGCCGACGAGTTCGCGGTCGAGGCGGTCCTTCACCATGCGCGCGGTGAGCTTGTGACCCTTCACCTTGCCGACGAGGGGCGAGGTGTTGGTGCCGATCGTCATCGAGATGGCGGGATCGTCGACCGTGATGGCCGGCAGGGGCCGCACGTCGTCGGGGTCGGCGATGGTCTCGCCGATCGTGATGTCCTCGATGCCCGCGATCGCGACGATGTCACCCGGGCCGGCCGATTCGGTCGGGAAGCGGGTGAGCGCCACCGTCTTCAGGAGCTCGGTGATGCGCTGGTTCTGCACGGTACCGTCGTGCCTGACCCAGGCGACCTGCTGACCCTTCTTGATCGTGCCGTTGAACACGCGCAGGAGCGCCAGCCGGCCGAGGAAGGGCGAGGCGTCGAGGTTCGTGACGTGCGCCTGCAGCGGCGCCTCGTCATCGTAGGTCGGCGCCGGGATGTGCTCCAGGATCGCGCCGAACAGCGGCTCGAGGTCGTCGTTGTCGGGCAGCGTGCCGTTCTCCGGCTTGGTGAGGCTCGCGGCACCGTTGCGGCCGGAGGCGTAGACCACCGGCACGTCGAGGATCGCATCGAGGTCCAGGTCGGGCACGTCGTCGGCGAGGTCGGAGGCCAGTCCGAGCAGCAGGTCCTGCGACTCGCCCACGACCTCGTCGATCCGCGCATCCGGCCGGTCGGTCTTGTTGACCAGCAGGATCACGGGCAGCTTCGCCTCGAGCGCCTTGCGGAGCACGAAGCGGGTCTGCGGCAACGGGCCCTCGCTCGCATCCACCAGCAGCACCACGCCGTCGACCATCGAGAGGCCGCGCTCGACCTCACCACCGAAGTCGGCGTGACCGGGCGTGTCGATCACGTTGATCGTGATCGGCTTGTCTCCCGCATGGACGCCGTTGTAGGTGATGGCGGTGTTCTTCGCCAGGATCGTGATGCCTTTCTCACGTTCCAGGTCGTTGGAGTCCATCATCCGGTCGTCGGCCTCGAAGTGCGCGTCGAACGAGTTGGTCTGGGTGAGCATGGCGTCGACGAGGGTCGTCTTGCCGTGGTCGACGTGNGCGACGATTGCGACGTTGCGCAGGTCGTCACGGGTGGCTTTGGCCATGGGAAAGTCCTCAAGTACAGGGGGAAGTTGCGGGCGGCTACGCCCCGAATGGCTAAACCCCCAGGGCTATTCCGGCTCCCGGGATGGCGTTCAGCAACTCCTTAGTGTACTGCTCCTGCGGGTTGTCGAAGACCTGGTCGGTCGAAGCCGCCTCCACGATGCGACCCTTCTGCATCACGCAGACGTTGTCGGCGATGACCCGCACCACCGCGAGGTCGTGCGTGATGAAGAGGTAGGTGAGCTCGAGTTCGGCCTGCAGATCGGCCAGCAATTTCAGGATCTGGGCCTGCACCAGTACGTCGAGCGCCGACACCGCCTCGTCGAGCACCACGATGTCGGGCTTCAGCGCGAGCGCCCGCGCGATGGCCACGCGCTGACGCTGCCCGCCGGAGAGCTCGTTCGGGTACCGCGTGATGAGCGTCTGCGGCAGCGCGACCTGGTCGAGGAGCTCGAGCACCCGGGCCTTGCGGGAGGCACGGTCGCCCACGTTGTGGGTGTGCAGCGGCTCGCCGATCGTGTTGCCGATGTTGCGCAGCGGGTCGAGTGAACCGTACGGGTCCTGGAACACCGGCTGCATGCGACGGCGCAGGTCGAGCAACCCCTTGCCCTTCAGCGGCGCCACGTCCTGTCCGTCGATGAGGATCGAGCCGCTGGTCGGGTCTTCCAGGCGCAGGATCATCTTCGCCACGGTCGACTTGCCCGAGCCGGACTCGCCCACGAGCGCCGTGGTGGTGCCCTTCTCCACGGTGAAGTTCACCTTGTCGGAGGCGATGAGCTCGCCCGACGCTCCCTTGCCCTGGCCGCGGATCTTGTAGACCTTCGTGAGGTCCTTGACCACGATCGCGTCGGGCCGCTTGGTGCGGGAGGTGTGCTCGAGCCGCTCCTCCGCGGCCGCGATGAGGTCGAGCCCCTCGGTGACCTGGGTGGGCGCGTAGTCGAGGTCGCTGAGCGCGTGCGACGCCGACTCGTGCGTGGCCGACTGGATGCGGCGCGAGGCCAGGCTCGGTGCCGCGGCCACGAGACGCTGGGTGTACGGGTGGATCGGGTTCTGCAGGATCTCCTTCGACGGCCCTGCCTCGACGATCTTGCCCTTGTACATCACGACGAGCTGCTCGGCCCGCTCGGCCGCGAGGCCGAGGTCGTGGGTGATGAAGAGCACCGCGGTGCCGATGTCGCGGGTGAGCGTCTCGAGGTGGTCGAGGATGCGCCGCTGCACGGTGACGTCGAGCGCCGAGGTGGGCTCGTCCGCGATGAGGAGCTTCGGCCGCGACGACAGGCCGATGCCGATCAGCACACGCTGGCGCATGCCGCCCGAGAACTGGTGCGGGAACTGCTTCAGCCGCTTGTCCGCATCCTGCAGCCCCGCCTCGCGGAGCACCTGGATGGCATGCGCCCGCACGTCCTTGCGGCCGGTGGCGATGCCGTTCGCGCGGATGGTCTCCTCGACCTGGAAGCCGATCGACCACACCGGGTTGAGGTTCGACATCGGGTCCTGCGGCACGAAGCCGATGAGCTTGCCGCGGATGTCCTCCATCTCGCGCTCGGAGTACTTCGTGAGCTCCTTGCCGTCGAACTCGATCGAGCCGCCGGTGATCCGGCCGGGGCCGGGGAGGAGGTTGATGATCGCGTGCGCGGTGGTCGACTTGCCCGACCCCGACTCCCCCACGATGGCGAGGGTCTGACCCGGCATGAGGGTGAGGTCGACGCCCCGCACGGCCGGCACGATGCCGTCGGTGGTCTGGAAGCCGACCTCGAGGTCACGGATGCGCAGCAGCGGCTGCTGCTCTCCCCCGGTGCCGGGAGCGTTCTGGCTGGTGCGGTCGCTCATCGCTGAGCCCTCGCCTTCGGGTCGAGAGCGTCTCGAACGACTTCGCCGAGCATGATGAAGCTCAGCACGGTGATCGAGAGCGCGATGGACGGGTAGATGAGCGTCTGCGGCGCGGTGCGGAGATCGGTCTGCGCGGCGCTGATGTCGTTGCCCCAGGACATGGTGGAGTTCGGCAGGCCGACACCGAGGAAGGACAGCGTCGCCTCCGCCACGATCGCCGCGCCGAGCGAGATCGTGGTGACCACGATGACGGGCGCGATCGAGTTCGGCAGCACGTGGCGCAGCAGGATGCGGAACCGCGAGACACCGAGCGCCTGAGCGGCCATCACGAAGTCGGCGTTCTTCACCCGGAGGATCTCGGCGCGCAGCACACGTGCTGTCGCCGGCCACGCGAAGATACCGATGGCCAAGGAGATGATGAACACGTTCCGGTAGGCCGAGAAGACCGACATGATGACCACGGCGGCCAGGATGTAGGGGATCGAGAAGAAGATGTCGCCCGCGCGGGAGAGCACCGAGTCGAGCCAGCCGCCGTAGTAGCCCGCGAACATGCCGAACAGCACGCCGAGCACCGTCGTCAGGATGATGACGATGATGCCGACCGAGAGCGACGTCGAGGTTCCGTGCACGATGCGCGAGAAGACGTCGCAGCCCTGCTTGTTGAAGCCGAGGATGTTGGTCGCCGTGGGTGCACCGTTGCTCCTGGACAGGATGCACTCACGCGGGTCGATCTGCGTGAAGAGGGTCGGGAAGAGTGCGACGATCACGATGAGCACGATGATCGCGGCCGAGATCCAGAACATCGGCCGGCGGCGCATGTCGCGCCACGCGTCGATCCAGAGGTTGCTCGGGCGTTCGCCCACCTTGACCGCGTCGATCGCGACGAGAGGGGTCTCCTCCAGGGGCGCGACGAAGTGGTTGGGGCTCGGGGTGTTATTTGACATAGCGGATCCTCGGGTCGAGAAGGCCGTACAGGAGGTCGACGACGAGGTTGACCACCAAGTAGATGAGCACCATGACCGTGACGAACGAGACCACCGTCGGTCCCTCGCCCCGGATGATGGCTTGGTAGAGCGTGCGGCCGACACCCGGCACGTTGAAGATGCCCTCCGTGACGGTGGCACCGACGAGCAGCACGCCGAAGTCGGTCGCCGCGTAGGTGACCACCGGGATGAGCGAGTTGCGCAGGATGTGCACCGGGATGATGCGGCGTCGGCTCAAGCCCTTGCTGTAGGCGGTGCGCACGAAGTCGAGTGACTGCGTCTCGATCACCGAGGAGCGCGTCAGGCGCACGATCTGTGCGAACGTGATGCTCGCCAGCACGAACGCCGGCAGGATCAGGTCCTGGATGGGCGCACCGGTGGACACCGTCGTCCTGGCCCAGCCCAATTGGATGCCGAAGATGAATTGCGCGACGAAGGCGATCACGAAGATCGGCAGCGAGATGAAGATGAGGCTGATGACGAGCGCCGAGGCGTCGAACAGCTTGCCCTTGCGGAGGCCCGACACCAGACCGATGATCACGCCGCCGACGAACTCGATGAAGAGCGCCATGATGGCGAGGCGGATGGTGACCGGGAAGGTGCGGGCGAGGATCGCGGAGACGGGCTCGCCCGAGAACGAGGTGCCGAAGTCGCCGCGGAAGATGCCGCCGAGGTAGAGGAAGTACTGCACGATGAACGGCTGGTCGAGGTGGTATTCCTGACGGAGTCGTTCGAGCAGCGCCGGGTTCGGCGTCTTGTCGCCGAACAGGGCCAGCAGCGGGTCTCCGGGCATCGCGAAGACCATGAAGTAGATGAGGAAGGTCGTACCCAACAGGACAGGGATCGCCTGGAGGATGCGCCTGAAGATGTAACCGGCCAAAGGTCAGACCGAACCAATCGAGCTAATGGGCGGGGACGCCACCTGGACGTAAGACATGATACGGGGGCGGCAGCACGATGCTGCCGCCCCCGATCGAGCGAGTGACTAGCTCTTGGTGACCGCGTAGTAGAGCGGAACCGAGTTCCACCCGAAGTCCACGTCGGACACGGACTCGCTGTAGCCGCCGGTGACGTTGGAGTACCACAGCGGGATGGCCGGGAGGTCCTTCAGCAGGATCTCCTGAGCCTTCTGGAAGTCACCGTTCGCCTCTTCGGTGTCGGTGGTCTTCGAACCGGCCTGCAGCAGGGCGTCGAAGTCGGGGTTGCTGTAGTCCCCGTCGTTCGACGATGCGTTGGTCGCGTAGAGCGGGCCGAGGAAGTTGAACAGACCCGGGTAGTCGGCCTGCCAGCCGGTGCGGAACGCCGTCTGGATGCTGCGGTCGGTGATGGCCGTCCGCTGCTCGGCGAAGGTCGGGTACGGAGCGCCCGACGCGTCGATGCCCAGCGTGTTCTTGATGCTGTTCGACACGGCGTCGACCCAGCCCTGGTGGCCACCGTCGGCGTTGTACGCGATCTGGAAGGTGCCCGACCACGGCGAGATGGCGTCGGCCTGAGCCCACAGCTTCTTCGCCTCGTCGGCGTTGTACTTCAGCACGTCGGCGCCCTCGAGCGAGTCGCTCCAGCCGTCGATCACCGGGGAGGTGAAGTCGGAGGCGGGGGTGCGGGTGCCCTGGAAGATGACGTCGGTGATCTCGTCGCGGTTGATCGCCATCGAGAGGGCGGCGCGGCGGAGCTTGCCTTCCTCGTCGTTACCGAAGTGCGCGAGGCGCTCCGGGATGGTGAACGACTGGAACACGGCGGCGGGCTGGTTCACGGCGCGGTCGCCGAGGTCCGACTCGTAGGTGCCGAAGGCGCTGTCCGGGACGGCGTCGAGCACGTCGAGGTTGCCACCGAGGAGGTCGGCGTACGCGGCGTCCTGCGAAGCGTAGAACACGAAGGTCACGCCACCGTTGGCCGGCTTGCGGCCGCCCTTGTACTCGTCGTTCACGACGAGGTCGATCTTCTCGTTGTGCTGCCACGCGTCGGCGGAGGCGAGCTTGTACGGGCCGTTGCCGATCGGGTTCTGGCCGAAGGCGTCCATGTCGTCGTAGGCCGACTTGGGCAGCGGGTAGAAGGCCGAGTAGCCGAGGCGCAGCGGGAAGTCCGCGCGCGGCTCCTTCAGCGTGACCGTGAAGGTGGTGGGGTCGACGACCTTGAGGCCGGTGAGGGGGCTGTCCTCGTCGTAGCTGAAGCCCTCGATGTCCTCGAAGAAGTAGCTGTTCAACTGCTCGTTCGAGAGCAGGGCGCCGTACTGCCAGGCGTCGACGAAGCTCTGCGCGTCGACCGGGTCACCGTTGGTGAAGGTCAGGTCGGGCTTGATTTTGATCGTGAAGGTCTGCGAGTCGTCGGTCTCGATCGACTCGGCGACGTCGAGCTGCGGCGCTCCGGTGGCGTCGTAGTACTCGAGGCCGGCGAAGATCGAGTCGATGATGCGTCCGCCACCGGTCTCGTTCGTGTTGGTGGGGATCAGCGGGTTCTGAGGTTCAGAACCGTTTGCCGTGATGACCGCGGAAGAGCTTCCCGTGGACGAGTCCGAGCTGCCGCTGGCGCAGCCGGACAGTGCGAGTGCACTCGCGGCAGCAAGCGCGATCGCGCCGATGCCTAACCGTCTGATTTTCAATTTTCCTCCTGTGCAAAATGCGGGCAAGGCGATACCCCCTTATGGAGGGCGCAGCCTAAGGAAGTACCCTAAGTGGGGGTACCGGCATCGGCAAAATGGTGGCCAAAAAAGTTACACACACGAAACTATCTCCGCTGGTTTATTGTGGATTCCCCACAGTTTCCGTGGAATTCAGGCGCCTGACGCAAGAAAGTAGAGCGATGAGCCGAGCCGTCGACTGGGCCCGTTTTCGGCGCCGCCGCCTCTTCACCGAGATCGCGATCGTGCTCGGGGTCTCGCTCGGGGCATCCGCCGTCTACTCGGTCGTGAACCTCATCGGCCGCCTCACGGCCGAGACCGCTCTGGCCGATCAGACCGCCACCATCAACGGCTCCCTGAGCGACCGCGCGTGGCTCGATCTGACTTACCAGCTGCTGGCGATCTTCTTCGATCTGGTGCCCGTCGCCCTGGCCTTCTACCTCTTGGCGATCTCCGGCGGCAACCCGTTCCGGCGCATCGGGTTCGACGCGAAGAAGCCCGTGAGCGACCTCGGGCGGGGCCTGCTTCTCGTGCTCGTGATCGGGGTTCCCGGCATCGCGCTCTACTTCGTGGGGCGTGCCCTCGGCTTCACGGTGAACGTCGTGCCGGCACCCCTCGACACGTACTGGTGGACGACGCCCATCCTCATCCTCTCCGCGCTCCGCGCCGCGCTTCAGGAGGAACTGATCGTGGTGGGCTACCTGTTCACCCGGCTGCGGCAGATCGGCTGGGGGAAGGGCAGATCATCCTCTCCGCCGCCGTGCTGCGCGGCAGCTACCACCTCTACCCAGGGCATCGGGCCGTTCTTCGGCAATGTGGTGATGGGCGTGGTGTTCGGCTGGTGCTACTGGCGCTGGGGCCGGGTGATGCCGCTCGTGATCGCCCACTGGATCATCGACATCGCCTCTTTCGTCGGCTACGCCTGGGCACTGGCGACGTTCCCCAGCTTGTTCTGAGCCGACTCGACCGCGTCACGCCTTGCGGCGGTTGGCCAGGACGAACGCGACGATGCCGAGGGCGACCAGGATGCCCCCGCCGATGAAGCCCCCGATCATCAGGTAGTTCGGGGTGCTGCCCGCATCGCCCTGCGCAGCCGAGGTCGGCGCCACCGGGGTGAAGAGGGGTTCGCTCGTCGGAGTCGCGGTCGCCGATGCCGTCACGTTCACGGTGACGACCGCCTGTGCGGTACCGGGGTCGTTCCCGGCGAAAGTGGTCGAGAACCGGCAGAGGATGTTCGAGGTGCCGAGCGGGAACGACTGCCCCGACTCCACCGGCGCGCCCGCGATCGAGCAGCCGTCGAGGGTGAGCCCGGCGGGCAGGTCGGCCGCGAACTCGACGACGGCCTGCCCCGACGCATCCGCCGTCACGTCGAGCGTGCCGGGCAGGATGCCCGCGTTCGTGAAGTCGGCGCCCACCACCCGCGTGCCGGTGAAGTCGGCACCGTCGAGCGTCGCCCCGTCGAACTTCGCACCCTGGATGTCGCCGCCGGCGAAGCTCGCGCCCGTCAGCACCGCGCCGCGGAAGTCGCCCTCGCCGAACCGTGTTCCGCTGAGGTCGACGCCGGCGCACTGCGCCCCGCCGGGGCCGTTGTCGCTCAGCCGGTACACCACGCAGTCGCCCTCGGCGAAGACCGGGTCGGCGGCCTGCGCGGGTGCAGCACCCACCGCCACGAGCGCGAGACCCGCGATCAGGCCGGCCAGCAGACGAACAGAACCGGAGCGCGGGACGGGCATGGCGAGAACACTAGCAAAGCGGGGTGCCGTCGCCACGCCGACCCGGCGCGGTCACTCGAACGCCTCCGGCGGCGGGCACGCGCACACGAGGTTGCGGTCGCCGTAGGCCTGGTCGATCCGGCGCACCGGCGGCCAGTACTTGCCCCGCACCAGCGAGTGCACGGGATACACAGCCCGCGCGCGGTCGTACGGATGCGTCCACTCGCCTTCGATCGCGGCCTGCGCCGTGTGCGGGGCGTTGCGCAGCGGGTTGTCCTCCGCCGGCCACTCCCCCGCCGCGACGGCGTCGATCTCGGCCTTGATGAGGATCATCGCGTCGATGAACCGGTCGATCTCCACCAGGTCTTCGCTCTCGGTGGGCTCGACCATCAGGGTTCCCGGCACCGGGAAGCTCATGGTCGGCGCGTGGAAGCCGTAGTCGATCAGGCGCTTGGCGACGTCATCCACCGACACCCCGGATTCGGCCGTGATGGCACGCAGATCGAGGATGCACTCGTGGGCGACCAGCCCGTTCTCCCCCGTGTAGAGCACCGGGTAGTGCGGAGCCAGCCGCGCGGCGACGTAGTTGGCGGCGAGCACGGCCGAAGCCGTCGCATCCGCGAGCCCTTGCAGCCCCATCATGCGTACGTACGCCCAGCTGATCGGCAGGATGCTCGGGCTGCCGTAGGGCGCGGCCGAGACCGACCCGCCCCCGTGCACCACCGACGTGCCGTCGACCTGGAGGTGCTCGGCGTCCTGCGCGAACATATGCCCCGGCAGGAATGGAGCCAGGTGCGCCTTCGCCGCGACCGGCCCGACGCCGGGGCCGCCGCCGCCGTGCGGGATGCAGAAGGTCTTGTGCAGGTTGAGGTGCGACACGTCGCCCCCGAAGTCGCCGAACCGCGCGTACCCGAGGAGGGCGTTGAGGTTCGCGCCGTCGACGTACACCTGGCCGCCGGCCTCGTGCACCAGCCGGCAGATCTCGGTCACCTCGTGCTCGTACACGCCGTGCGTCGACGGGTAGGTGATCATGAGCGCCGCCAGGTCGTCGGCGTGCTGCTCGATCTTGGCGCGCAGATCGCCGAGATCGACGTTGCCGAGATCGTCGCAGGCCACGACCACGACCTTCATGCCGGCGAGCACGGCGGAGGCCGCGTTGGTGCCGTGGGCGCTGGACGGGATGAGGCACACGGTGCGCTCGAGGTCCCCGCGCGAACGGTGGTAGCCGCGGATGGCGAGGAGGCCTGCCAGCTCGCCCTGGCTCCCCGCGTTCGGCTGCAACGACACGGAATCGTAGCCGGTCACGTCGGCGAGCCATCGCTCGAGCTGGCGGATGAGCTCCAGGTAGCCCTCGACGTCGCTCTTCGGCGCGAACGGGTGGATGCTCGCGAACTCACGCCAGGTCACCGCCTCCATCTCGCTCGCCGCGTTGAGCTTCATCGTGCAGGAGCCGAGCGGGATCATCCCCCGGTCGAGCGCGTAGTCGTGATCGGCCAGGCGCTTGAGGTAGCGCATCATGCTCGTCTCCGAGCGGTGCGTGTTGAACACCGGATGCGTGAGGTACTCGCTGGTGCGCAGAAGACCGGCCGGGATGCTCGTGGCCGGCTCCACGGCGGGCACCTCGGTCGCGGCGGCGTCGAACACGCGCGCCAGCGCGAGCAGCTCGGCGTCGCCGGTGGTCTCGTCGACCGCGATCCCGATCGTGTCGTCGTCCTCCACCCGTAGCAGGATGCCCTGACCGTGCGCGTGCTCGGCGAGGCCGCGCGCCCGGCCCGGAACCCGCACCTGCAGCGTGTCGAAGAAGTCGGCGTGCACGACCTCGTAGCCGGCCGCGGCGAGCTGCCCCGCGAGCGAGCGAGCCACGCGGTTCACCTCGGCGGCGATGGCCCGGAGCCCATCGGGACCGTGGTAGACCGCGTACATGCCCGCCATCACGGCCAGCAGCACCTGCGCGGTGCAGATGTTCGACGTGGCCTTCTCACGCCGGATGTGCTGCTCGCGCGCCTGCAGGCTGAGCCGGTAGGCCGGGTGACCCGCCGCATCCACGCTCACGCCGACCAGGCGGCCCGGCAGCTGCCGCTCGAGCCCGGCGCGCACCGCGAGGTAGCCCGCGTGCGGGCCACCGAAGCCCATCGGCACGCCGAAGCGCTGACTGGTGCCGATCGCCACGTCGGCACCGAGCTCGCCAGGCGAGGTGAGGAGGGTGAGGGCGAGGAGGTCGGCACCGACCACGGCGATGCCGCCCGCCTGGTGCACGATCTCGATGACGTCGGCCGGGTTCCACACCCGCCCAGACGCCCCCGGGTACTGCACGAACACGCCGAACGCGTCGGCAGCCGGATGCGCGGGGTGATCGACCGCGTCGAGCGCCGTCTCCACGATCTCGATGCCGAGAGCCTCCGCGCGCGAACGCAGCAGCGCCTTCGTCTGCGGGAAGGCATCCGCGTCGACGATGAACCGGTGCGAGGCCGACTTGCTCGCACGACGCGCGAGCAGCATGCCTTCCACCGCCGCGGTCGACTCGTCGAGCATGGAGGCGTTCGCGGTGGCGAGCCCGGTGAGGTCGGCCACCATGGTCTGGAAGTTGATCAACGCCTCCAGCCGGCCCTGGGAGATCTCGGGCTGGTACGGCGTGTACGCGGTGTACCAGCTCGGGTTCTCGAGCACGTTGCGCTTGATCACGGCAGGCGTGATGGTGTCGTAGTAGCCGAGCCCGAGGTAGGAGGTGGAGACGCGGTTGCGGCCGGCCAGGGCGCGCAGCTCGTCGACCGCCTCGCGTTCGGTGGCCGCGGGCGGCACCAGCGAGTCGCTGAGCGACCGATCGAATTGGATGGCGCTCGGCACGGCCGCCGCCATCAGATCGCTGAGGCTGCCGTAGCCCACCGTCTCGAGCATGCGGGCCTTGGCGGCTGCGTCGGTGCCGATGTGTCGGGCGGAGAAAGGATGCTGTTCCGTCATCGCGCGGTCATTCCCCGATCAGAGCGTTGTACTGCTCGAGCGTGAGCAGCTCGGGCAGTTCGGTGAACTCCACCTTGAGCAGCCACCCGGCACCCAGCGGATCACTGTTGACGAGTTCGGGAGCGTCTTCGACGGCGGTGTTCTTCTCCACCACGGTGCCGTCGACCGGCGCGAAGAGCTCGCCCACCGACTTGGTCGATTCGATCTCGCCCACGACCGTGCCTCCGGCCACGGCGGTGCCGGCGGCGGGCAGGTCGAGGTAGACGATGTCGCCCAGCTGCGCCGCGGCGTACGCGGTGATGCCGACGGTGGCGATGCTGCCCTCCACGAGCACCCATTCGTGCTCGGCGGTGTAGCGGAGTGCGTTCTGGTCAGTCATGTCTGTCAATCCTTCTTCCGGCGGTAGAACGGGAGGGTCGTGGTGCGGTACGCCAGGCGCGTGCCGCGGATGTCGACGCTGAGCTCGGTGCCCGGCTCGGCGAGGGCGGGGTCGACGTAGGCCATGGCGATCGGCTGCCCGAGCGTGGGCGAGAGCGCCCCGCTCGTGACCACCCCGATCGGCTCGGTGGATTCGGCGTCGGCGTAGACCGGGTAGTCGGCGCGGGCGGCGCGCCGGCCGTCGGCGGTGAGACCGACGAGCACTGGAGCATCCGCCGCCGGCCCCTGCTCGACGGCGGCGCGCCCCACGAACTCGGCTTTGGCGAGGGCGGGCACGCGGCCGAGGCCGGCCTGCGCCGGCAGGGTCTCGAGCGAGAGCTCGTGGCCGTAGAGCGGCATGCCGGCTTCGAGGCGCAGGGTGTCGCGACTGGCGAGGCCCGCGGGCACGAGCCCGGCGTCGGCGCCGGCCTCGGCCACCGCCTGCCAGAGTGCTTCGGCGAACCGCGGATGCACGTAGAGCTCGAACCCGTCCTCGCCCGTGTAGCCCGTGCGTGCCACGAGCACGCGCTCGCCCTGGAACTCGCCCTCGATGGCTCGGTAGTAGCGCAGGCCGTCGAGGCCCGGGGCGGAGAACCCGCCCGTCTGCTCGAGGATCGACCGGGCGGCCGGCCCCTGCACGGCGATCAGTGCCGTCTCGTCGCTGACGTCGCGCAGCTGCGCGTCGAATCCGTCGATCCGCTCGGCCAGCGCCGACGCGACGGGATCGTGGTTCGACGCGTTGGCGACCACGAGGAAGTCGCTCTCGCCCGTGCGGTAGACCACGACGTCGTCGATGATGCCGCCGGCCGGAGCCAGCAGGAGCGAGTACTTCGCCTGCCCGATCTCGATGGCGGAGAGCAGGCCGGCCAGCGCGTGGTCGAGGAAGGCACCCGCGTCTGTTCCGGACACCTGGAACTCGGCCATGTGGGAGAGATCGAACAGGCCGGCCGCCTGGCGCACGGCGTGATGCTCGGCGAGGTCGCTCGAATAGCGCACCGGCATCTGCCAGCCGGCGAAGTCGGTGAAGGTGGCGCCGGCCGCGACGTGGACGGCGTGCAGCGGTGAATAGCGGGTAGGGGAATCCGTCGATGGGGGCATGAGTTCTCCGGGTAGGCGATTGCTCTGAGAACTCCCCCTCTGTCATCGTG
>BADC01000416.1 GCA_000333435.1 Corynebacterium-like bacterium B27
CCGACACACCCGACGACGGCACCGACATCTGATGCGCGTTGTGCGCAAGCGCGTCGAAGAACCGCTTGAGGTCTTCGTGCAGCAGCGTGTGGCGGCGGATCTCCTCGTCGAACTCCGCGAGCTCGGAGACCGACGGCAGCTCCCCGTAGATGAGCAACCACGCCACCTCGAGGTAGGTGAGGTTCTGGGCGACCTGCTCGATCGGATACCCGCGGTAGCGCAGGATGCCCTGGTCGCCGTCGATGTAGGTGATCTCCGACCGCGTGGCCGCGGTGTTCACGAAGCCGTAGTCGAGGGTGGTCAGACCCGTCTTCTTGGTCAGCGTGGAGAGGTCGATCGACGACGCCCCGTCGACGCTCTGCAGCACCGGGAACTCGGCGGTGCCCCCGGGATAGCTGAGGGTCGCGGTCGGAACCTCGACCTCGTCGATCTCCTCGATCGAGCTGGTGGTTTCTTGACCGACGTCCGTCACGGCGCCTCCCTGAGTGATCCTGCCTGCGTGTCAGTGGCGGGACGCAGTGAGGTGTTTGTGAACCGTGACCGCGTTGACCCTCATACAGCCTAATGTGACCCGAACCCTACTGTTGCATTCGATCACGCTTGCCGGGCGGCGTTGGAGGAATGCGACTAACGAAGCCCCGACGCCGCCAGTCGCGACGCCGCGGCGGCGATTCGCTCGTCGCTCGCGGTGAGCGAGAACCGCACGTGCTCGGGGAAGTACGGCCCGTAGAAATGACCGGGCCCGGCCAGGATGCCCCGCGTCGCCAGCGCCTCGATGGTCGACCAGGCGTCCCGCCCCTCGGTGGCCCAGAGGTAGAGCCCGGCCGCACTCTCGTCGATCCGCAACCCCGCTCGCTCGAGCGCCGGCCGCAGCACGTCACGTCGCGCCCGGTACCGTTCCTTCTGCTCCGCCACGTGCAGGTCGTCGCCGAGCGCCGCCACCATCGCGGTCTGCACCGGGCCGGGCGGGATCATGCCGGCATGCTTGCGCACCGTCACGAGCCGCGCCACCAGCGCGGGGTCGCCGGCGGCGAACGCCGCACGGTACCCGGCGAGGTTCGACTGCTTGCTCAGCGAGTACGCCGCGATCACCCCGGTGAGGTCTCCCCCGGTGACCCGCGCATCCAGGATGCTCGGCACCGGCTCGCTCGCCCACAGCCCGTCCCAGCCGAGCTCGGCGTAGCACTCGTCGCCCGCGATCACCGCGCCGAGCGAGCGCGCCCGGGCGACCGCCCGCTGCAGGGCGGCCAGGTCGAGCACCCGGCCGTCCGGGTTGCCCGGACTGTTCGTCCAGACCAGGCGCGTGTTCGCCGGCCACTCGTCGGGGTCGTCCGACGCGAAGGCGGTGGCGCCCGCGATCTGCGCCCCGATGGCATAGGTGGGGTACGCGGCGCGCGGATGCACGACCACATCGCCCTCGCCGAGCCCCAGCATGAAGGGCAGCCACGCCACGAACTCCTTCGAGCCGATGGTGGGCAGCACGTTCGCCTCGGTCAAGCCGGTGACGCCTCGCCGCCGCTCGTACCAGGCCACGATGGCCTCGCGCAGCCGCACGGTGCCGGCGGTCTGCGGGTAGGCGTGCGCATCCGTCGCCTCGGCCAGGGCCGAGCGCACCACCTCGGGGGTCGGGTCGACCGGCGACCCGATCGAGAGGTCGACGATACCGTCGGGGTGCGCGCGGGCGCGGGCCGCGAACGGCGCCATCTCGTCCCAGGGGTAGTCGGGCAGCTCGCCGAGGGCCATGCTCAGGCCCGGGTGCTCAGTGCTCGCCCTGCGGGGGCAGTGCGGCGACGAGCGGGTGGTCGTGCTTGATCACGCCGACCTTGGCGGCGCCACCGGGCGAGCCGATCTCGTCGAAGAACTCGACGTTGGCCTTGTAGTAGTCGGCCCACTCCTCGGGGAGGTCGTCTTCGTAGTAGATGGCCTCGACCGGGCACACCGGCTCGCAGGCGCCGCAGTCGACGCATTCGTCGGGGTGAATGTAGAGCGAGCGCTCGCCTTCGTAGATGCAGTCGACGGGGCATTCGTCGATACACGCGCGGTCTTTGACATCCACGCACGGGAGGGCGATGACATAGGTCACAGTGCTTCAGGTCCCTTCGATGACCGGGGATTCGAGTCTACTTCGTCGCGGACCGTGCTCCGCCCAGCCGCGGCCAGGCGAGCACGACGACGGCGACCAGGGTCGATCCGAGCAGCCAGCAGTAGCCGAGCACCCCTTCGGGGATGAGCACGGAGCCGCCGGGGCTCGGGAGCGCCAGCAGCGCCGTCATCCCCACGAGACCCACCCCGGCGAGGACGGCCGGGAGCCGCGTGACGAAGCTCATGCGGAGCCCGATGAGCAGCAGCAGTTCTGCGGGCAGCGCGATGGCGAGGCCGATCGGCAGGTCGAACAGGCCCGCAACACTGAACGTGATCTGGTGCACGATGGTGCCGAGCACACCGAACAGAGCACCGAGCAGCAGGGCGACGAGGTAGCCGAGCAGCCGGGTGACGAGCGACGTGCCGACGGGCTCCGCGTCGGGCCCGGCGGGGGCCTCGGCGGGCGGGAATGCGTAGGGCGACCCGCCCGGCGTCCCGGCACCCGTGGTGCGGATGCCGTAGGCAGGCTCTGGGCCGCGCGACTCGTTGTCCACCGGGCCAGCCTACGGCGTCATCCGCCCGGATCAGCGCCGGCGACGCGTTCCGAAGACGCCTTCGATGACACCTCTCAGGATGGTCTGGGTCGCCTTGGAGCCGAGCACGTCGCCGAGGAGGTCGGGCTGCGGTTTGGTGGTGCGGCTGCGCGGCGTGGAGCGCGGGGCCGGCGCGCGCCGCGCATCCTTCTCGGCCTGCGCCTTCGCCTCGCGCTGCACCTGCTTCTCGAACTCGGCCTGCTGCCGGGCGTACTCGTCGGCAGCCTCGTGCGCGGAGGCCGCGGCCGCTGCGGCGTTCAGCTTCACCGCGAGCAGCTCCCGAGCGGATTCGCGGTCGACGGAGGTGCCGTAGAGCGGCAGGAGGGGCGAAACGGCCACGGTCTGGTCGATCTGCGCATCCGGTGTCGGCGCCATCGAGCCCTGCGGGGCCCGAACCCTCGTCCAGGCGACCGGGCTCGGCGCGCCCTTCTCGTTCATCACCGTCACGATCGCCTCGCCCGTGCCGAGGCTCTGCAGCACCTGGTCGAGGTCGTAGGCGGAGGTGGGGTAGGTCGAGACCGTCGCCCGCAGCGCCTTCGCGTCGTCGGGGGTGAAGGCGCGGAGGGCGTGCTGCACGCGCGAGCCGAGCTGGCCGAGGACGTCGGCGGGGACGTCCTTCGGCGTCTGGGTGACGAAGAAGATACCGACGCCCTTCGAGCGGATGAGCCGCGCGGTCTGCACGATCTGCTGCACGAAATCCTTCGACGCGTCGCGGAACAGCAGGTGCGCCTCGTCGAAGAAGAACACGAGCTTGGGTTTGTCGAGGTCGCCCACCTCGGGCAGGTCGTTGTAGAGATCGGCGAGCAGCCACATCAGGAAGGTGGAGAACAGGGCCGGCCGGTCGGCGACCCGGGGCAGCTCGAGCAGGCTGATGATGCCGGCGCCGTCGTCGGCGGCGCGGAGGAACACGGCGGTGTCGATCTCGGGCTCGCCGAAGAACGCCTCCGCGCCCTGAGCGGCGAAGGCGATGAGCTCGCGCAGGATGACGCCGACCGTGGCGTTCGAGAGCCCGCCGAGCGACTTCAGCTCGCCCTTGCCCTCGTCGCTCGTCAGGTAGCTGAGCACCGCCCGGAGGTCGCTGAGGTCGAGCAGCGGCAGCCCCGCCTGCTCGGCGTAGTGGAAGACCAGGCCGAGGCTCGACTCCTGCGTCTCGTTGAGCCCCAGCACCTTGCTGAGCAGCACCGGGCCGAAGCCCGCCAGGGTGGCGCGGATCGGCACGCCCTTGCCGATGCCGCCGAGGCTGAAGTACTCGGTGCGGCTGGCCCGTGGGGACCAGTCCTGGCCGATCGCGGCCGTGCGGGCGAGCAGCTTCTCGCTCGGCTCGCCCGGTGTGGCGACCCCCGAGAGGTCGCCCTTCATGTCGGCGGCGAACTCGGGCACCCCGGCAGCGGCGAACTGTTCGGCGAGGGTCTGCAGAGTGCGGGTCTTGCCGGTTCCGGTGGCGCCGGCGATGAGACCGTGCCGGTTGGTCATGGCGAGGGGGATGCGCACCTGCACGTCGGGTCGCGCCTCACCGTTCACGAGGGCGCCGATCTCGAGCGCCGGGCCGTCGAACGCGTAGCCGGCGCGGATGGCTTCGACCGCGTCGGTGCCGAGCGGTGCCGGAGGGGCGGGCGACGGCGGCGCTGCCGGCGGGGCGGGCTCCGCCGCCGCTGCAGCACCTGCCGTCGCCGCGGCGAGCGCCTCCTCGGCGCGTTTCACGGCCGCTTCCGCAGCCGCCTGGGCCTCTCGCGCTGCCGCCACCGCGGCGGCGGCATCGGCCTGTGCCTGCCGAACGTCGTCATCCGTCATGACCTCAGCCTAGAAGGCCGAGCACGAATCGAGATCGTTCTCATGCGGATAATCACCCGCCGCGAGAAACCGCTCGAACTTTGTAAGGCTACGCTTACCCGAAATCCCGGAATGGTTCCCGTGCTCGCCAACTATCTGATCGCTCAGCGTGAGGGCCTGGAGGCCGCGCTCGTCGTGGGCATCCTCGTGGCCTACGTGCGCAAGCTCGGCCGCCGCGACGTCTTGTTCCGGCTGTGGATCGGCGTCGGCCTCGCCGTCCTCGTCGCCCTGACCGTCGGCGCCGTGCTCACCTTCGGCGCCTACGGCCTGAGCTTCGAGGCGCAGGAGGCGCTCGGCGGCTCCCTCTCCATCGTCGCCACCGGCTTCGTGACCTGGATGGTGTTCTGGATGCTCCGCACCTCCCGCAACCTCAAGGGCACGTTGCAGAGCGACATCGACAAGGCGCTGATCGGTGCCGGGTGGGGCCTCGTGCTGGTCGCATTCCTCGCCGTGGGCCGGGAGGGCGTCGAGACCGCCCTGTTCATCTGGGCCGCCGTGCAGGCCACCGGCGAGACGACGTTGCCGTTGCTGGGCGCCGCCCTCGGCATCCTCAGTGCCGTCGTGCTCGGCTACCTCATCTACCGCGGTCTGGTGCGCATCAACCTGGCACGGTTCTTCGCCTGGTCGGGCGGCTTCCTCATCCTGGTCGCCGCGGGGGTGCTCTCCTACGGCGTGCACGACCTGCAGGAGGCCGGCATCCTGCCCGGCCTCAACAGCCTCGCCTTCGACGTGACGGCGATCGTGCCGCCCGACAGCTGGTACGGCACCCTGCTGAAGGGCACCGTCAACTTCTCCCCCGCCACGACCTGGCTCGAGCTCACGGTGTGGTTGCTCTACTTCGTTCCCACCATGACCCTGTTCATCCGCGCGGTGGCGCGCGGATCGAAGCCCACGACGACCCGCCAGGCGGCGCCTGCACCCGCTGCCGTCACCACCGCTCACAGCTAGGAGACCCATGAGATCCGCCCCCGCCCGCCCTCTGCTGATCGCTGCCGGCGCAGCCCTGTCCGTGCTGGCCCTGGCCGGCTGCGTGCCGAACAACGCCGGGTCGACGGATGCGGCCGGCGCCATCACCGTCGACAGCTCGGCCGACGGATGCGCGGTCAGCACCACCACCGCCGCGAGCGGCACGCTCACCTTCTCGGTCACGAACTCCGGCGACCAGGTGACGGAGTTCTACCTCCTCGCCGACGACGGTCTGCGCATCATCGGCGAGGTCGAGAACGTGGGCCCCGGAATCTCGCGGGATCTCGTGGTGCAGGCGCAGCCCGGCGACTACTTCACCGTCTGCAAGCCGGGCATGGTGGGCGACGGCATCGGCCGGGCATCCTTCACGGTCACCGGCGACAAGGTGCAGCTCGCGGGCGACGTGCAGGACCAGGTCGACCAGGCCGCGGTCAACTACGTGGCCTATGTGAAGGACCAGGTCGGTCAGCTGGTCACCGGCACCCAGACCTTCCTCGACGCCTACCTCGCCGGCGACGACGCGACCGCCCGCGACCTCTACGCGACCACCCGCGCCAACTACGAGCGCATCGAGCCGGTGGCGGAGTCGTTCGGCGACCTCGACCCGAAGATCGACTTCCGCGAGGCCGATGTCGCCGAGGGCGACGAGTGGACCGGCTGGCACCGCATCGAGAAGGACCTCTTCCCGCCGGCGCCGGCTGAGAACGGCGGCGTCACCTACGTGCCGCTCACCCAGGCGGAGCGCCAGGACTACGCCGACAAGCTCACCGCCGACACCCAGGCCCTCTACGACGCGGTGAACGCCGCCGACTACACGGTCTCGATCGACGCCATCTCCAACGGCGCCATCGGCCTGCTCGAAGAGGTCGCCTCCGGCAAGATCACGGGCGAAGAGGAGATCTGGTCGCACACCGACCTCTGGGACTTCCAGGCCAACCTCGAGGGCGCGAAGGTCGCCTACGAGGGCGTGCGCGACATCGTGGAGACGAAGGATCCCGATCTCGTGAAGACGATCGACGACCGTTTCGCCTCGCTCCAGGACACCCTGTCGGAGTACGGCAGCCTCGACTCCGGCTTCACCTACTACAACGAGCTCAGCACCGAGCAGGTCAAGCAGCTGGCCGACGGCGTCAACGCCCTCAGCGAGCCGCTCAGCCAGCTCACGGCGACCCTCGTCGGCTGACCCGGAGAGTCAAGCATCATGTCCGACCCCACGACACCCGCCCCGGCAGAACCGGGCCGGACCGGCATCTCCCGCAGGGGGTTGCTCGGGCTTGGCCTCGCCGGGGCGGGCGTCGTGGGTCTGGGCGCCGGTGCCGCGATCGACCGCTTCGTGCTGCCGCCCGCAGCCTCCGCGCAGGAGAACGCTGCGGTGTACCCGTTCTTCGGCGACCACCAGGCCGGCATCATCACCCCCGCGCAGGACCGCCTGCACTTCGCGAGCTTCGATGTCGCCGAGGGACTCTCCCGCGACGACCTGGTGGAGCTGCTGCAGGACTGGAGCGCCGCCGCGGCCCTGATGACCCAGGGTCAGCAGGCGGGGACGTTCGGCGCCGTGAACGGACCGTACGACGCCCCGCCCGACGACACGGGTGAGGCGCTCGGGCTCCCGGCCGCGGGGCTCACCATCACCATCGGCTTCGGGCCGACCCTCTTCCAGGCCGCCGACGGCACCGACCGCTTCGGGATCGCGGCGCAGCGGCCGGCGGCGCTGGTCGACCTGCCGCACTTCCCCGCCGACATGCTGCAGGATGCGCTCTCCGGCGGCGACCTCTGCATCCAGGCCTGCAGCGACGACCCGCAGGTGGCGGTGCACGCCATCCGCAACCTCTCTCGCATCGCGTTCGGGCGGGCGAGCATCCGCTGGTCGCAGCTCGGCTTCGGCCG
>BADC01000415.1 GCA_000333435.1 Corynebacterium-like bacterium B27
CGCCGCCCAATCGAGCGTCTCGTGGAGCGAACGCGGAGTCGTCACGGGGTCGAACCTGTTCGCCCGATCGATCGGCAGCGCGGTCGGCGTCGCGGTGTTCGGTGCGATCGCGAACGCCATCCTCAGCCCGACGGATGCCCCGAGCGGCGCACACGACCCGCAGACGATCGTCGGTGCATCCGAAGCCGTGTTCACCGCCGTGCTGGTGTGTGCGGTGCTGACCGTGATCGTGGGCCTCCTGATGCCCCGGTCCCGAGTCGAAGACGTGGAACTCGTGGCCACGCGCAGCTGAGCCTCGGCGGTATCTTTGCTTCATGCCCGACACGCTCACCTCGGCCGCTCCCCCGGCCGCGCGCCGGCGCCGTCGCTTCTCGATCAACGCCGTGCTCGACAACCTGTTCTTCGTGGTGGCCGGTCTCGCGTCGATCTGGCTCGCCTACCTCGTGCTCACCGACGGGTTCTCGATGGGCTGGGCGCAGCTGTGGTTCTACCTCGTGTTCTGGCTGCTCGTGGCGTATGTGGCGCTGCCGCGGCTGCACCGCATCCTCACCAACATCTACGTGCCGAACTACTTCATCGGCCGCACCCGCACGAGCGACGGGCTGCTCGGCGACCCGGTGAACCTCGGCCTTCTCGGCACCGAGGAGCAGGTGCACACCGCCATGCTGGCCGCGGGCTGGACCAGGGCCGATGACCTCACCCTCCGCAGCGCCACCCGCATCGTGGCGTCGACCCTGCTGCGCCGCAGCTACAACGAGGCACCGGTCAGCCCGCTCATGCTCTTCGGCCGCAACCAGGATTTCGCCTACCAGCAGGAGGTGAAGGGCAACCCGGCGAAACGACACCACGTGCGGTTCTGGCGGTGCCCGGATGCGTGGCTGCTGCCAGGCGGGCACAGCACCGACTGGCTGGCGGCCGGCACCTACGACCGTGCCGTCGGTTTCTCGCTGTTCACCCTGCAGATCACACACAAGATCGACGAGAACACCGACATCGAGCGCGATCACATCGTGACGACGGTGAGCGACGCCGATCCGGCAGTGACCGTCGACGTGCTGAAGGACTTCTCCACCGGCTATCACTCCCGCAACGGCGGGGGCGACGCCATCATCACCGATGGCGACCTGCCGATCATCGATCTGCGCGCGGTGGTGCCGAGCGCGGCCTCCGTCGCCGAGACGCTGGCGCCGGTGCCCACACCGCACACCTCCGCGAACGGCAGCGCACTCCCTGAGAAGGCGGTGCGCCGGCCGGCGCAGACGACGTTCGGCGCCGTGGTGGTGCTGCTGCGGGCGGTCACGCCGATGGTGCTGATCCTGCTCGTGCTGCTCGACTGGCAGAACGTCCGAGACGCGCTCAGCGTCGACGTCGGCATGGACCTGCCCGACGCCATCGACCTCCGCGACGTCACCATCTGGGTGCTGATCGGGTTCACCGCGGCCTTCGGCGTCGCCGAGGTGCTGTTCGGGCTCTACGTGTTCTTCGGCAGCAACATCGCGCGCGTCGCGGTGATGTCGTTCAGCGTGATCAACATCATCATCGCCGCCGTCGAGCACGTCTCAGGGCACCAGGCGATCACCCTCGGAACGAACCTGGTGGGGGTGTCGCTCGACATCCTCATCCTCATCGCCCTCTCCAGCAGCCGGGCGCGCGACTACGCCCGGCGCCCCCGCGACAAGAAGGCGTCGCGCGCCGCAGTGTGACGACCGGCCCCACCGCTCAGTCGTCGGCGGGCACGCGCACCTGCAGGCCCTCGTGCGAGACCCAGGTCTTGAGGCCCGTGGCGAGCCCGAGACCGTCGCCGTCGAGCTCGATCTCCTCCGGCCGGCCGAGGCGCACCACGAGCTCTTTGCCCTTGAGGTAGTTGAGCGCCCGCACCTCTTTCGTGGCACCCATCAGCTTGCGCCCCGCTGTGGTGCGTCGCAGCACGCCGTTCTCCCAGAAGATCTTGACGATGATCTGCAGCCAGCCGATGAACCCCTCGGGCCGCAGGATGACGATGTCGAAGATGCCGTCGTCGACCGCCGCCTCGGGCAGCAGCAGGATGTTGGCCGGCAGCGACCCGCAGTTCCCGATCATGATCGAGTTGGCCCGCACCGAGCGGTTGCCCTTGCGGTCGAGGTTGTACTGGATGCGCAGGTGGTTGCGGTCGCCGAGCACCTGGCCGATGGCCTTCGCGTAGGCGAGCCAGCCCACCTTCGCCTTCAGTTCGTCGTCGGTGGCGGCGAGCATCTTGGCGTCGAGGCCGAGGCCGGCCATCACGAGGTACGCGTGCTGGGTGACGGATGCGTCTTCGTGGCGGATGCGGATGAGACCGAGATCGATCGCCCGGTTCTTGCCCTGGAACGCCGTGTGCAGGGCGTTCTCGACGTCGTCCAGCGTGAGATCGAGGTTGCGGGCGAGCAGATTGCCGGTGCCCGACGGGAGGAGGGCGAGCGGAACATCCGATTCGTGCAGCGCCTCGGCGACCGCACGCACGGTGCCGTCGCCGCCGGCGGCGATGACGAGGTCGACCCCGGCCTCGAGCGCCTGCTTGGTCTGCCCCTGGCCCGGGTCGTCGACCTCGGTCTCGAGCCAGAGTGTCTCGGCCCAGCCGGCCTCCTGTTCCTCAGCCGCGACCGCGGCTTTCAGGGCGTCGAGGTCGACTTTGATGGGGTTGTAGACGAGGGCGGCGCGCCGGGTCGTGGTCATGCTGCCGACCGTACCAGGGCGCGGGCACGCTGGCGCGTCCCGGCCCGCGCGGGATTCAGCGGACCGGACGGATCGGCGACTCGACCGCAGCCTCCACCACGATGCGCTTCTCGTCACCCGGATGCGCCGCGTCGTACCACAGCCGGGTCTCCGCCCCGTTCACGAGCGGGTTCTCGGCGCGCACGAGCACCGGTTTGCGCACCCAGCGACGCACCCCGGCGGTGTCGACGAAGGTGAACGTGACGGTGGTGAGGATGCGACTGCTCTCGCGGAACACCGTCCAGCCCTGGTCGCTCACGGTCGCCGTGGTGAGCATCCCGCTGTGCATCATCTCGTCCTGAACCGCCGCCGCGCGGCGGCGTGCGGCAGCGGCGAACCAGCCGAGCATGAGCGCCACCAGACCGAGGCCGAGCAGGCCGAAGCCGACGATATCGGGGATCAGCGGTTCGCGGTACGACCGCGCCGCGAGCAGGACACCGGCCCCCGCGCTCAGGAACACGGCGGCGTTCCCGAGTGCGACGCCCAGATCGGCACGCCGCAGCACGGTGCTCGTCCAGGCGATCGAGCTGATGATGGTCAACGCCGTGCCGACCGACACGGCGACCATCGCGATGACGGAGGGCGTTGCGTCGTCGGTCAGCGCGCCGAGCGAGGCCCAGCCGTACCCGGCGGCGAAACCGCCGACGAGCAGCAGGAGAAGCAGCGCGACCACCCGCACGTTCCCCGGGCGCCGGGCGGCCTTCTCCCGGGCGGCAATGGCCGGGTCGACGGTGCTCATGACCCTAGTCAATCAGAGCGCGGGGAACTCGTCACCGAACAGGGCACGGAGGTAGGCGGTGGTGGTCGGGAGATCGCCATCGATGTAGGCGTTGACGGCGCCGCGTGCGCTCGAGGCGGCCCGCTCGACGGGGAACTGCGCCTCCAGTGCCCGCGCGAGGGTGGCGCAGGCGCGCACGTGCTGGGTCTGACTGGGACTCGTCAGGTCGACGACCGGCGCGAGGGCGTCGGTGGACAGCCCCTCCCAGAGCCAGCACAGATCCCAGAGCAGGCTGAACGAGCGCTGCTGCAGCGCTTGGCGCAGGGCGACCGTCTCGAGGTAGTACGACGAGACGGCGAGCCCCTGCCTGTGCTTCCAAGCGAGCAGCAGGCGGATGAGGGCGCGCACCGCCCCGTCGCCGTCGATCCGGTCGAGCAGCACGGTTCGGGCCGACGGCCGGTGCCGCACCCAGCGGTGGGCCGCGTCGGACACCCAGAGGGTGTCGGATGCGCCCTGGTCGGCAGCCGCGCCGGGTTCGGTCGCTTCATAGGCGGGGAGCAGGCGCACAGCGGCGATCGCGGGGGCGGTTGCGGCTGATGCTGCGGGTGCTTCGACCAGGTCCTCCAGCACGACGGAGTCGTCGCGCGCCGATGCGAGGGCGACGTCGTCGACCACCACGACGGAGCGCACGACCTCCACCGATCGCGCGAGCGACTTCGGCTTCGCCCCGCGCAGCACGACGATCACGTCGAGTTGACTGGCACCGACCGCCGTGCCGTGCGCGAAGGAGCCGGTGTCGACCAGGCGCAGCACACTGCCGTCGCCGGCCACCGCATCCGCCACACGGTCGCGGAGGCCCATCACAGCGGCGAGTTGACCGGACGACGGGCGTACCGACGCGCCGAAGGCCTCAAACGCGTCTGCGATGAGATCGGCCACGGCGTCCTCCCTGGGCAGAATCTACTCCGCCCGGGGGCGGGATGGCAGGCGCTTCAGTCGGTGTCGCGCGCGGCCGATCGGGCACGGCGCGGTCTCGGGGTGCGGGCGTAGCGCGCATCCGCCAGCT
>BADC01000414.1 GCA_000333435.1 Corynebacterium-like bacterium B27
GTCCCCGCGCATCGCCCCATCGCGGGACGACAAAGGACGCGCTAAGGACGGGCCATGACCGCCACCCCCGCCTGGCCGCCCGAAAGCGCCCCGCGCCTGTTCGTCGACCACCCCCTCTCCGAAGGCACCGAGGTCGCGCTCGATTCGGCGCAGGCCAATTACCTGCTCAACGTGATGCGGCTGAAAGCGGGCGACGCGGTGCGCTGCTTCGATGACCGCACCGGCGACTGGGCGGCCGAACTCTCCTCCGCCGGCAAACGCGACGCGCGGCTGCGCATGGTGACCCACCTCGCGCCGCGCGAACCGGTGCCGGACCTCTGGCTGGTCGCCGCCCCGATCAAGCGCCAGCGGATCGACTGGATG
>BADC01000413.1 GCA_000333435.1 Corynebacterium-like bacterium B27
CCGCGACGGTCGCGGGGGATCGCGACCGCCTGCTTGACGTGCACGAGGCCCACCACGTCGTCGATGTCGTCGTCGATCACCGGGAAGCGAGAGTGCCCGGTGGAGCGGGCGAGGTCGAGCACCGCCTGCGCCGGGTCGGTGCGCTTCACGCTCGCGATCCGCGGGCGCGGGGTCATCGCATCCGACGCCGTGTGCGACGAGAACAGCAGGGTGCGGTTCAGCAGTGTCGCGGTGTCTTCGTCGAGGCTGCCCTGGAGGGCCGAGCGGCGCACCAGCGACGACAGCTCCTCAGCCGTGCGAGCGCCCGAGAGCTCCTCCTTGGGCTCGATGCCCACGAGGCGCAGCAGCGCGTTGGCCGTGTTGTTGAGCAACGCCACCGCGGGGCGGAAGACCATGGTGAAGGCCAGCTGGAACGGCACCACGATGCGCGCCGTCTTGAGCGGCAGGGCGAGGGCGAAGTTCTTCGGCACGAGCTCGCCGATGATCATCGACAGCAGCGTGGCGATGACGATGCCGATGGTGGCACTGATGGGGGGCACCACCGACTCGGGGATGCCGAGCCCCGTCAGCGGCGCGCGCAACAGGCTGGAGATCGCCGGTTCCATGCGCGAAGATGAGGCCGACGATCTGCACCGCCCAGGCGAGGAAGTAGAACAGGAAGCCGATGAAGATGAACGCCGTGATCGTGCCGATGATGTAGAGGCCCACGACGAAGATCGCCACGGTTATCTGGAAGTTCAGGGACTCCTTGGCCTCCTGGGTGGTCAGCGGACCGCGGTCTTTGAACACCAGCCAGATGATCAGCGGCGGGATCCAGCCGAGGATGCCACCGAGCTGTTCGAGGAAGGCCCACTGCTTGTCCTCGGCGGGCGACAGCGGAGCGCCCGCGGGCGCCTGCTGGTAGCCCGGCTGCTGCTGGTAGCCCGGCTGGGGCTGCTGGTACCCGGGCGGCGGGGCCTGGTAGCCGGGGGGAGGTGTCGGCTGTCCGGCCGGGGGAGTGGGCTGGCCGGCGGCCGGGTCGTACGGCGGTGTTGCGTTGGGGTCAGTCATGTCTCGCCCTTTCAGACGTGGGATGCACGGGCTCGTGCACAGAGACAAGATAGCGCCCGGGCTGACGGGCAGCAATGATTTCCGCTCAGGGTGTTCGCATCCCCCGCGTCATAATCGGAGATATAATTGGCACTCCGGTGTGGTGAGTGCCAATACGAGGAGGGTGCGATGGTCTCGGAACGCAGCCTCGAGGTGCTCAGGGTGATCGTGCAGGACTATGTCGCCTCGCGCGAGCCGGTCGGTTCGAAGAGCATAGCCGAGCGGCACTCCTTCGGCGTGTCGGCCGCCACCATCCGCAATGACATGGCGCTCCTCGAAGAAGAGGAGCTGATCACCGCCCCGCACACCTCCAGCGGCCGGGTGCCCACCGACAAGGGCTATCGCCTCTTCGTCGACCACCTCGCCGACCTCCGGCCGCTCAGTCCCGCTCAGCGGCACGCCATCGAGACCTTCCTCGACTCGAGCGTCGACGTCGACGACGTGCTGGCCCGCACGGTGCGCCTGCTCTCCCAGCTCACCCATCAGGTGGCCCTGGTGCAGTACCCCTCGCTCTCCCAGGCGCGCGTTCGGCACGTCGAGGTGGTCTCGCTCACCCCGCGGCGCCTGATGACCGTCGTCATCACCGACAGCGGCCACGTCGACCAGCGCGTGGTCGACGTGCCGGCCGAGATCGACGACGCGCTCATCGCCGAGTTGCGCACACGCTTGAACGAGGCCGTCGGCGGACTCGGCCTCACCGAAGCCGCCAGCGCGCTCACCGGCGTCGCCGACCGCTTCCCGCCCGAGCACGCCCCGACGGTCTCGGTGGTGGCGGGCATCCTGCGCGACCAGGTCACGGCCAACCGGCAGGAGAAGCTGCTCATCGCCGGGGCGGCCAACCTGGTGCGCACCGAGGACGACTTCCACGGCAGCATCCTCCCCGTGCTCGAGGCGGTGGAGGAGCAGGTGGTGCTGCTGCGGCTGTTCAGCGAGATGGAGGCCGACCAGCGCGGTGTCACCGTCTCGATCGGCCGCGAGAACGAATCGTTCGGCCTCGGCGAGACATCCATTCTCGCCTCCGGATACTCCGGGATCGGCACCTCGGTGTCCCGCCTCGGGGTGCTCGGCCCCACCCGCATGGACTACTCGAGCAACATCTCGGCGGTGCGCGCGGTGGCGCGTTACCTCTCCCGCACCCTCGGAGACTCGGGCAGCGCAGACTGACCGTTCCTCCGCCACGGCTACACGACCCTCACCGATACGAAGGAGAAGCCCCCGGTGGCTGACCATTACGACGTGCTCGGCGTCTCGCGCGAAGCGACGCCCGAGGAGATCAAGAAGGCCTACCGCAGGTTGGCCCGCGAACTGCACCCCGACGTGAATCCGAGCCCGGATGCGCAGGAGAAGTTCAAGCAGGTCACCCACGCCTACGACGTGCTGAGCGACCCCGGGCAGCGCCGCGACTACGACCGCGGCCCGCAGCCCGGCTTCGGCGGCGGAGCGCAGGGCTTCGGCGGGTTCGGCGACATCTTCGAGACCTTCTTCGGCGGCCAGGGCGGCGCCTCCCGCGGCCCCAAGTCGCGGGCCGAGCGCGGGCAGGATGCGCTGCTCCGGGTGGAGGTCGACCTCGGCGAGGTCATCTTCGGCACCCACCGCGACCTCGAGGTCGACACCGCCGTGATCTGCGAGACCTGCAACGGCTCGTGCTGCCAGCCGGGCACCTCCCCGGTCACCTGCGACATCTGCGGCGGCTCCGGCTCCATCCAGCGCACCGTGCGCTCCCTCCTCGGCAACGTGGTGACGAGCGCACCGTGCGGCACCTGCCGCGGCTACGGCACGGTCATCCCGAACCCGTGCCCCACCTGCCAGGGGCAGGGCCGGGTGCGCGCTCGGCGCACCATCCCGGTCGACATCCCCGCGGGCGTCGACACCGGCCTCCGCCTCCAGCTGCCCGGCCAGGGCGAGGTCGGCCCGGCCGGCGGCCCGCAGGGTGACATCTACCTCGAGATGAAGGTCAAGCACCACGACGTCTTCTCGCGCAACGACGACGACCTGCTCTGCACCCTCGAGGTGCAGATGTGGGACGCCGTGCTCGGCACCACCACCACCGTCCAGGCGCTCGACGGCGACATCGAGATCGAGATCAAGCCCGGCACGCAGAGCGCCGAGGTCATCACGGTGAAGAACCGCGGCGTCACGCACCTGCGCGGCAACGGCCGCGGCGATCTCCGGGTGGGGGTTCAGGTGGTGACGCCCACGAAGCTCGACCACAAGCAGAAGGAGCTCGTGAAGCAGCTCGCCGATGCGCACAAGTACCCGGCGCCCACCCTCGGGCACTTCCAGCAGGGCTTGTTCGCGAAGCTCCGCGACCGCTTCCTCAACGTCTGACCCGCGCCCGATGAGCTCGCTCTTCCTCCGCGACGACCTGGCCTCCGTGCCGCACGGCCTGGGCGACGTCGTCGTGCTCTCGGGCGACGAGGCGCGGCACGCCGCCACGGTGAACCGGATGCGCGTGGGCGAGCACACCGCCATCGGCGACGGCCGCGGGCTCGTCGTCGCGGGGGTGGTCACCCGGGTAGAGGCGCGTGAACTCGAGCTGGCGGTGGAGACGGCGGTCCGGCATCCGGAGCCCTCACCACCCCTCGTGCTCGTGCAGGCGCTCGCGAAGGGCGACCGAGACGAGCTCGCCGTGCAGACGGCGACCGAGCTCGGGGTCGCGGCGGTCGTGCCGTGGCAGGCCGAGCGTTCGGTGTCGCGCTGGGCCGGAGCGAAGGTCGCCAAGGGCGTCGAGCGCTGGGGCGCGATCGTGCGGGAGGCGGCGAAGCAGTCGATCCGGCCGTTCGTGCCGACCGTGAGCGGGCTGGCCGACCTGCGCGCGTTGGAGGCGCTGGCGGCGGAGAGCCGGATGCTCGTGCTCGAGCCGACCGCCGAGTTCCGCCTGACCGAGGTGACCGGCGCGCTCGCGGCCGAGGAGAGTGCGGCGCCGGTGGTGCTCGTCGTCGGCCCCGAGGGCGGAATCTCCCCACGGGAGCTGTCCGCGCTCGCGGCGGCCGGTGCCCGTTCGGTGCGGCTCGGCACCGAGGTGCTGCGTACCTCGAGCGCGGGGCCGGCTGCGCTGGCGGTGCTGAACGCGGCGCTCGGCCGCTGGTGAGCCGCTCCACTCCTGCACAGGCACGCTCGTAGCGAACCCGGTAGGCGGAGTTGTCAACACCCGGTCCGTTTCTGGGGTGCCAAAACTAGACTGGAGCCATGTCCACCGAAACCGACTCGCCGTCGATCTTCAGCCGAATCGTCGCCCGGGAGATCCCGGCGACCATCCTCGCCGAGACCGATCGGGTCATCGCGTTCCCCGACATCGCGCCCAAAGCGCCCGTGCACGTGCTGGTCGTGCCGAAGACCGAGCAGTACCGCAACGTGGTCGAACTGGCCGCCGGTGACCCCGGCCTCCTGGCCGAGGTCGTCGCGGTCGCCAACTCCCTCGCCGCCGAACTGACCGACGGCGACTTCAGACTCATTTTCAACACCGGCGCGAACGCCGGACAGACCGTCTTCCACGTGCACGCCCACGTGCTCGGGGGCGGCCTCGAGGAAGGAACCCTTGGACAGGGCTGACACCGCATCCACATCCGCACAGAACTCCCCGCAGGGCGAAGCGCGCCTGCACGTCGACGGCATCGAGATGGTGCGCCTGCTCGGTCCGCAGGACAGGCTGCTCACCACCGTGGAGCGTCAGTTCCCGTCGGTCACCGTGCTCGTCCGCGGCAACGACATCACGCTGAGCGGTGACGCCGATCAGGTCGACGCGGCGCGCCGACTGGTCGAAGAACTGCTGCTCATGGTGCGCGGCGGGCACGACCTCACACCCGTCGAGGTGTCCTCCTCGGCGCGCATCCTCGAGCACGATCGCGCGGCGAGCCCCGCCGAGTTGCTGAGCCAGGCCATCGTGACCGCGCGCGGCCGGAGCGTGCGGCCGAAGACGATGGGCCAGAAGCAGTACGTCGACGCCATCGACGAGAACACGATCGTGTTCGGCATCGGCCCCGCGGGCACCGGCA
>BADC01000412.1 GCA_000333435.1 Corynebacterium-like bacterium B27
AATCGGCCGCGGTGGTGTCGCCCGTACCGAGCTTCGTGCGGGCCAGCTCCTGCAGCAGCGGATCGGTCCAGGTGGGGGCGTGCACGCCGTTCGTCACCGAGGTGATCGGCACGTCCGCGCGGTCGAAGCCCGGCCACAGCCCCGCGAACATGCCCCGGCTGACGGCGCCGTGCAGTTCTGAGACACCGTTCGCGCGCTGGCCCAGCCGCAAGCCCATCACGGCCATGTTGAACACGTCGGGTGACCCGCCGTCGTAGTCCTCGGCGCCGAGCGCCAGCACGGCGTCGACGTCGAGCCCGGGGAGCATGTCGGTGGAGAAGTAGCGCTCGACGAGCGAGCGCTCGAAGCGGTCGATGCCCGCCGGCACCGGAGTGTGCGTCGTGAACACGGTGCCGGCCCGCACCACCTGCAGCGCCTCGTCGAACGAGAGGCCCTCGCCGATGAGGTTCGAGATGCGCTCCAGGCCGAGGAACCCCGCGTGGCCCTCGTTGGTGTGGAACACCTCCGGCATCGGCGAATCGGTGAGCTCGGCGAGCACTTCGAGAGCACGGACGCCGCCGATGCCGAGCAGCAGCTCCTGCAGCAGGCGGTGCTCTCCCCCGCCGCCGTAGAGCCGATCGGTGACGCTCCGCAGGTCGTCGTCGTTGTCGGGGATGTCGGTGTCGAGCATGAGCAGGCGCACCCGGCCCACCTGGGCCTGCCAGATTCGGGCGTACAGCGCGCGGTCGCCGGGCAGCGCGAGCACGATCTGCGCCGGCGTGCCGTCGGCCAGCCGCAGCACCGACAGCGGCAGGCCGTCGGGGTCGAGCACCGGGTAGCTCTCCTCCTGCCAGCCGTCGCGCGAGATGGCTTGGGTGAAGTAACCCGAGCGGTAGAACAGGCCGACGCCGATGATCGGCACGCCGAGGTCGGAGGCCGCCTTGAGGTGATCGCCGGCCAGGATGCCGAGGCCTCCCGAGTACTGCGGCAACGCGGCGGCGATGCCGAACTCGGGCGAGAAGTAGCCGATCGAGGCGGGCCGTGCGCCGTCGAGCCCCTGGTACCAGCGCGGCTCGCTGAGGTAGGCGTTGAGGTCGTCGCGCAGGCTGTTCGCCCAGGCCACGAAGCCCGGGTCGGCCGCGAGCTGCTCGAGGCGCTCCGGCGAGACGGCGCCGAGCAGTGCCACCGGGTCGCCGAGGGTCGAGCGCCAGTCGTCGGGTGAGATGTGGGCGAAGATCTGCCGCGTGGGCTCGTGCCACGCCCAGCGCAGGTTGGCGGCGAGCTCTCCGAGCGCCTGGAGCGACTCGGGCAGAACGGATCGGACGGTGAACCTGCGGATCGCCTTCACGCGTGTGTCTCCTTCATCGGCGCGGTGCGCCGGTCGAACAATCACCGCCGGGTGCAGACGACGGCCCCGCTAGCCTATGGCAGTCCCGGTTACGGGGGTATGAACGGATGCGATACGCGCGGATGCCGGTGACGCCGAGGGCGCGCAGACCGTTGCGCGGCAAGGCAGAGTCGGTAGGGTCGGACTGTGGCAGCGACTCAGAACGACCAGGCGGCGGCACCCTTCCAGCCAGCGGTAGGACGCATTCCGATCCTCGAGATCTTCCCCCAGGTGGAGGGCGGCCGATGGCCGGCCAAGGGCTACGTCGGCGAGGTCATCCCGTTCGGCGCTCTGGTGTTCCGCGAGGGGCACGACGCGGTCGGCGCGCACCTCGAACTCGAGGCGCCCGACGGCACCCTGATCGATCGTCCGCTCACGCGCACCCACGACTGGGACGACGAATGGCGTGGGCTCGCCCAGGTGACGAGCGAGGGCGACTGGCGCTTCCGCATCCGCGGGTACTCGGACGACTTCGCCACCTGGGAGCACAACGCCACCATCAAGATCAACGCCGGCATCGACGTCGAGCTGATGTTCGCCATCGGTGCGCAGCTGTTCGCCCGCCTCGCCGGCGAGGCCGAGCGCCCTGCCGCCGACCGCGAGCTGTTCGCCCGGGTGGCGGCCGAACTCGCGCAGACGGCTGGCCCGCCCGCCGAGCGGCTCGGCCTCGCCTACGGTCCGGCCGTCGCCGCGGCACTGCACCAGCGGCCCGCCCAGAGCCTCGTGACCCACTCCGACTGGCTGCCGCTCCGGGTCGAGCGCACCCGCGCCGGCTCGGGCGCCTGGTACGAGTTCTTCCCCCGCTCCGTCGGCGCCAAGCAACTCGCGGGCGGGCGCTGGAAGAGCGGCACCTTCCGCACGGCCGCCAAGCGTCTCCCGGCCGTCGCGGGCATGGGCTTCGACGTGCTCTACCTGCCGCCCATCCACCCCATCGGCGAGGCGTTCCGCAAGGGCCGCAACAACACGCTCGACCCGCAGCCCGGCGACCCGGGTTCGCCCTGGGCGATCGGCGGCGCGGCCGGCGGCCACGACGCCATCCACCCCGACCTCGGCACCGAGGCCGATTTCGTGGCGTTCCTCAAGGCCGCGAAGAAGGTCGGCCTCGAGGTCGCGCTCGACTTCGCCCTGCAGGCCAGCCCCGATCATCCGTGGGTGAAAGAGCACCCCGAGTGGTTCACCACCCTTCCCGACGGCACCATCGCCTACGCCGAGAACCCGCCGAAGAAGTACCAGGACATCTACCCGATCAACTTCGACAACGACTCAGCGGGCATCCGCGCCGAGGCGCTGCGCATCCTCGAGTACTGGATCGGGCTCGGCGTGAAGATCTTCCGCGTCGACAACCCGCACACCAAGCCGCTCGACTTCTGGGAGTGGCTCATCCACGAGGTGAACGCCGCGCATCCGGAGGTCGTCTTCCTCGCCGAGGCGTTCACCCGGCCCGCGCCGATGCAGGGGCTCGCGAAGGTCGGGTTCCAGCAGTCGTACACCTACTTCACCTGGCGCAACACGAAGGCCGAGATCGAGGAGTTCTTCACGAGCCTCGCCGAAGAGACGGATGCCTTCTTCCGCCCCAATCTCTTCGTGAACACCCCCGACATCCTCACCGAGTTCCTCCAGTTCGGGGGCATGCCGGCGTACCGTATCCGGGCGGTGCTCGCCGCCACCGGCGCCCCGACCTGGGGGGTGTACTCGGGCTACGAGCTGATCGAGAACGTCGCGCGCCCGGGCGCCGAGGAGAACATCGACAACGAGAAGTACGAGTACAAGGCCCGCGACTTCGCCGCGGCCGAGGAGGCGGGCCGCTCGATCGCGCCGGAGATCACGCGGCTGAACGAGATCCGCCGCGCACACCCCGCGCTCGGTCAGCTCCGCAACCTCCGCTTCCACGCCAGCGACGACGACTCGATCGTGGTCTACTCCAAGCACCTCGACGGCGAGTTCACGCCCACCGGGGTCTCCGACACCATCATCGTGGTGGTGAATGTCGACCCGCACTCGGTGCGCGAGACCACCGTGCACCTCGACCTCTCGCTCCTCGGTCTCGCGGCCGACTCGAGCTTCGAGGTCACCGATCTGCTCTCCGGCAACGTGTGGCAGTGGTCGACCCACAATTACGTGCGGCTGGATGCGTTCACCCAGCCCGCGCACATCCTCCACCTCACCCCGGGCTCCGGCCCGCAGCACGAAGGCGGCGCACACTGATGGCCACACCCGACGGCACCATCGCCCTGGCACTCCCCGAGTTCCGGGAGGAGGTGCTGCAGCGTGTGGCGAGCGGCTCGTATTACAACCCGCACGAGGTGCTCGGCCAGCACCTCGTGAACGCGGCCGGCGTCTCGGACCCGGTCACGGTCATCCGCACGCTCCGCCCGCTCGCCCGCGAGGTGAGCGCGGTGCTCGCGAACGGTGCGCGCGCCCAGCTCACCCACCTCTACGGTGGCATCTGGCAGGGCGTCACCATCACGGGCCTCACCGACTACGTGATCGAGGCACGCTACGACGACGACGCGGTGTGGACCGCCGACGACCCCTACCGCTTCTCCCCCACGCTCGGCGAACTCGACCTGCACCTCATCGGCGAGGGCCGGCACGAGAAGCTCTGGCAGGTGCTGGGCGCCCGGGTCGAAGAGAAATGGGGCACGGATGCGCCCTCGGCCGGCACCGCGTTCGCGGTCTGGGCCCCGCACGCCAAGGCGGTGCGCGTCATCGGCGACTTCAACTCGTGGAACGGCGTGACCCATGCCATGCGCAGCCTCGGCGGCACCGGCGTGTGGGAGCTGTTCATCCCCGAGCTGACCACCGGCGGCAACTACAAGTTCGAGATCCTCACCCAGAACGACCAGTGGGTGCGCCGCGCCGACCCCATGGCCCGCTACACCGAGGTTCCCCCGCTCACCGCTTCGGTGATCGGCACCTCCTCCTACGAGTGGTCCGACGGCGAATGGATGCGCGAGCGCGCCGCCACGAACCCGCACACCCACCCGATGAGCGTCTACGAGATGCACCTCGGCTCCTGGAAGCTCGGCCTCGACTACCGGTCGGTCGCCGACGAGCTCATCCCCTACCTGCAGCACACCGGGTTCACGCATGTGGAGTTCATGCCGCTCGCGGAGCATCCGTTCGGCGGGTCCTGGGGCTATCAGGTCACCTCGTACTACGCCCCCACCTCGCGGTTCGGGCACCCCGACGATCTTCGGTACCTGATCGACCGGCTGCACCAGGCGGGCATCGGCGTGCTGATGGACTGGGTGCCGGGCCACTTCCCGACGCCGGCACGACGTTGCTCCCCGCCTACAACCTCGGCTCGGGCGACGGCGTCTCGGTGCGAGAGATCATGACCGCCGTCGCGTCCGCGACCGGCATCCCCTTCGAGCCCGAGATCG
>BADC01000411.1 GCA_000333435.1 Corynebacterium-like bacterium B27
CTGTTCTGCTCGACATGCAGGGCTTCTCGGTCTCGACCGGCTCGGCGTGCCACGGTCGGCGTCCCCGAGGTGTCCCACGTGCTCACCGCCATGGGCGTGCCCGACGACGAGGCCCGCGGCGCCCTCCGCTTCACCCTCGGCCACGGCACCACCGCGGCCGAGGTCGACGCCCTCGTGGCGGCGCTCCCCGCCGCGTACGCGCAGGCCCGCAAGGCCGGCTTCGCGGCCCGCGTGCCCGCCTCGCGCTGAGGCGCGCGGTCGCGCAGAGTGGTGCTCCCGGGCTGCGGGGTCNCACGTTCGTGCTACCCCGCAGGGGTCATCCGCGCGCAGGGTGGGGCGCGGCCGCGCGGCCTGCGGGGAGGAGGAGCGCCACCAGGGCGGCGAGGAGGAGCGCGGCGGCGCCCACCCAGATCGCGGGGATGGCCGCGCCCACGTAGCCGTCGGGCGTGAAGGTGCCGCCGTTCGCGGTGAAGACCGCGGTCAGCACCGCGATGCCGAGCGCCACGCCGATTTCCCGCAGCGTCGAGTTGGTGCCCGACGCCTTCGCGTTGTCCTGCGGCGTCATGTTTGCGAGCACGGCGGTCGACGACGGGGCGAACACG
Source organism: Corynebacterium-like bacterium B27 (assembly GCA_000333435.1). Taxonomy (GTDB): domain Bacteria; phylum Actinomycetota; class Actinomycetes; order Actinomycetales; family Microbacteriaceae; genus Herbiconiux. The sequence continues at coordinate 603 of BADC01000411.1, forward strand.
AGCCCCATGCCGACCCCGGCGAGCACGAAGGCCGGCACGAGTTGCCCGTACGTCACATCCGCCGCCATCGTGAACGCCAGGAGTCCGACGCCTGCCGCTTGGAAGAGCAGCCCGACGACGATCAGCAGTCGCGTGCCCACCCGGGGCGCGATGAGTCCGGCCAAGGGCGCGACGATCATGGGCGCCAGGGTCCACGGCATGGTCTGCACGCCCGCCTCGAGCGGCGACGCCCCCTGCACGATCTGCAGGAACTGGATGAGGATGAACACCGACCCGAAGATGCCGAAGCTGAACACCAGACCCACCACGTTCGCCACCGAGAAGCTGCGGTCGCGGAACAGGCGCAGCGGCAGCAGCGGATTCGCCACCCGGCGCTCCCACGCCACGAACGCCACGAGCAGCGCGGCGCCGCCGATGAGCGTGCCGAGCACCTCGGCGCTGCCCCAGCCGGCGTCGTTGCCCCGCACGATGCCGTAGACGACACCGAGCACGCCGAGGCCCACGAGTGCGACGCCGAGCAGGTCGGCCCGAAGTCGGGCGCCGAACGAGTTCGGCAGCGCGACGAGCACCAGCGGAACGCTCAGGATGCCAACGGGCACGTTCAGCCAGAAGATCGCGTCCCAGTTCCACCCCTCGATCACCGCACCGCCGATCAGCGGTCCGAGTGCCACGCCGAGGCCTGAGATGCCACCCCAGATGCCGATGGCAAGGGGGCGCATCCGCTCGCTCACCGAACCGACGAGGAGGGTGAGCGAGAGCGGCATCAGGGCGGCGCCGCCGACGCCTTGCAGGGCGCGGGCGCCGATGAGCATCCACGGTTCGGTGCTCACTGCGCAGAGGGCTGACGCGACGGTGAACACGATGATGCCCGCGAGGAACACGCGCCGGCGCCCGAGCCGGTCGCCGAGGGCGACCGCGAGCAGCATGAAGGTCGCGAAGCTCAGGGTGTAGGCGTTGACGAACCACTGCAGCTGCTCGATCGAGGCCTGCAGCTCGCGGCCGAGCACGGGCAGCGCGCTCGTGACGACGAGGTTGTCGAGCGTCGCCATGAACATGGGAACGGAGGCCGCCAGGACGGCCAGCCAGACGGGGATGCGGCGGAACCGGCGGGAGGGCGCGGCGAGCGCATCCGGCTCAGCCAGGGTTTCGGCGAGGGCCATGGGAAGGACTCCTTCGAAGCGAGTTGGTAATCGGATGATTACAAGAGCGACTATAAGTAATCGACTGATACCATGTCAAGCATGACCGAGAGCGATGGCGCGAAGAAGTCCCGGATGCCCGCCGACGAACGGCGCGCACTCGTGCTCGACGCCGCCAGCACGGTCTTCGGCAACGCCGGGTATGCGGGCGCGACCACCGACATGGTGGCGCGCGCCGCCGGCGTCAGCCAGCCCTACGTCGTGCGCATGTTCGGCACGAAGGAGCAACTCTTCCTCGAGGTGCTGCACCGGGCGCTCGACCGCATCATGACGGCGTTCCGCGCCGCGATCGCGGGCGACCCGGCTGTGCCGGTGGGGCGCAGGCTCGGCAACGCGTACTTCACCCTCACCGCCGACCGCAGCATCCTGCTCAACCTGATGCACGCCTTCGTGCTCGGCGCCGACCCCGTGATCGGCGAGCAGGCGCGCTGCGGCTTCATGGACGTGTACCGGTTGCTCCGGGAGGAGGCGGGGATGTCGGCCTATGAGGCATCCGAGTTCCTGGCGGGCGGCATGCTCGCGAACGTGGTGCTCGGCGTGCGGCTGTTCGACGACTACGCCACCGACCCCGCGGTGCGGGAACTACTCGGTGCGATCTTCCCCGAGAAGCTCGACCTCATCCGCCAGGGGCACCCGCCGCTGCCGCCCGGCACTCCCCCGCGTTCGGCGTGACGAATAAGTACCGAAAGCACCCGCCAGCACCCGTCAGTGCGCGACGGCGATGAGCCCCATCTCGGCCGGCGAGGCGAGGTTCGCGTGCTTCGGCACCACCCGCACGGTGTACCCGAACGAGCCGGCCCGCGAGAGCTCCACCGTTCCCGAGTAGACGAGCGGCGAACCGTCCGAAGCGGGAGCGGCGGCGCCCGCGCCCGTGGCCCCGTCGGCGCCCGATGCGGGCGCAGCGCTCGCGTGCGGCGTCGTGAGCGCCACCGTCGCCGCGTCGGTGAGCTCGTCACCGTGCAAGGCGTGCCCGTACACGACCTCCACCGCGACGTCCTGCGGCGACAGACCGCCGAGTTGCACGTGCGCGCGAACATGCAGCGTGTCGCCCACCTGCGGTGTGTCGTCGAGCCCGCCCGACTCCACGTGCACGACCGAGACGCCGGGCCAGTCGGCCCGCACCCGCTCCTTCCACGCCGCGAGCTCGCGCGCCGCCTCGTGGTCGTCAGCCACCATCACTCGCTCCGCCGCGGCGGCCGGGATGTACAGCCGCTGCACGTACTCGCGCACCATGCGTTCGGCCGAGAGCTCGGGGGAGAGCGTGGCGAGGGTGTGGCGGATCGACTGCAGCCAGTGCTGCGGGATGCCGTCGGCGTCGCGGTCGTAGAACCGCGGCGCGACCTGGTTCTCCATCAGGTCGTAGAGCGCCTCGGCTTCCAACGAGTCGCGCTCCTCGGCGTCGCCGGCGGAGTCGGCGGTGGGAATGGCCCAGCCGTTCTCGCCGTCGAAGTACTCGTTCCACCACCCGTCGAGGATGGAGAGGTTGAGCCCGCCGTTCAGCGCCGCCTTCATGCCCGAGGTGCCGCAGGCCTCGAGCGGCCGCAGCGGGTTGTTCAGCCACACGTCGGTGCCCGGGTAGAGCACCTGGGCCATGCCGATGTCGTAGTTCGGGAGGAACACGATGCGGTGCCGCACCTCGGGGTCGGCCGCGAACTGCACGAACTTCTGGATGAGCCGCTTGCCCTCCTCGTCGGCCGGATGCGACTTGCCGGCCACCACGAGCTGGATCGGCCGCTCGGGGTTCAGCAGGATCGACTTCAACCGAGCGGGATCGTGCAGCATCAGGGTGAGCCGCTTGTAGGTCGGCACGCGCCGAGCGAAGCCGATGGTGAGCACCGACGGGTCGAGCAGGGTCTGGAACCAGGACGGCGGA
>BADC01000410.1 GCA_000333435.1 Corynebacterium-like bacterium B27
CATCGGTGCGTCTCGTTTGTGATCGTTGGGGGAATTCGTGTCATCTGCTTCGCCGTCTTCGTCGACCCTGTCGTCGGCCCGTCCGGCCACCGTCACCGCCGCCTTCTGGCTGTGGATCGTGGAGGCGGTGATCAGCATCGTGTTCGGCCTGATCGTGGTGACCGTCGCGGCCAACACCCCTGCGGTCACGTCGCTCTCCGGCGAGGACCGGGACCGCGCGGCGGCCGTGCTGGTGGGCGTCGGTGTGGTCTTCGTCGTCTTCGCGGTGGCGCGGGGACTCATCGCGTTCGCGATGCGGCGCGGCCACAACTGGGCGCGCATCGTGCTCACCGTGCTGGCGGTGCTCAGCATCGTCGCAACGATCCTGCAGGGCGGCGCATCGGGCTGGCTGGTGTGGGTGGCGAACGTCATCGCCGTACTGGCCGTCGTGCTCATGTTCGTGCCGGCGTCGAACCCGTGGTTCCGGCGCCGTTCGGCCGCCGGCGCCCCGGCCGTCGCGACCGCGCCGTGAGCGGCGCCGTCGAGGGCCTCGACCCCCGCGTCTCGGCGCCGGTCGCCGCCGGGGCCGGCGGACCCGCGCCGTACCCGCGCTGGGGTCTGGGGGCGTTCTTCCTCGGGGTCGGGCTGTTCGTGGTAGCGGAGGTCGTCTCCGTCTTCATCGGGGGCGCGCTGAAAGACCTGCCGGAGGCAGCCGAACTGCTCGGGCTCGTGCTCGTCTGGGCCGCGTTCCTCGGGGCGATCGCGTTCGCGACGCTGCACGGCGGGCGACGGAGCGTCGTCGCCGACTTCGGGCTGCGCTTCCGCTGGTGGGACCTCTTGATCGGGATCGTGGCGGGCCTCGTGCTCACGGTGATCGCGAGTCAGCTCGAGCGACTCATCATCACCCTGGTGGGTGGTGCGGGGTTCTCCAATCTCCCCAGCTCGAGCGAACCGACCGCGTGGTTCGTCGTGAACGGCATCCTGGGTGCGGCCATCGTGGCGCCGTTCGTGGAGGAGTTGTTCTTCCGCGGACTGCTGCTGCGCGCGATCGGCAACCTCGTGCGCGGCGGCCGGCATCGGTTGCGCGGCCGCGACTGGGATGCGTCGCTGCAGGAGGCGTCACGCGGTCGCCGCATCGCCGCAGCGGTGGTGTCGGTGGCGATCACGTCGATCGTGTTCACGATGTTCCACATGCTCGAGGCGAACAACGCCGCCGACCTGCTGCTGCTCGCGGCGGCCACGCTGCCGCTCGGCATCGTGAACGGCATCTTCGCCTACCGCACCGGGCGCCTCGGGCCGGGCATCGTCACCCACATCACCTTCAACGCGATGGCGCTGCTGCACTGAGGGGTGACCCTGCGCACGTCGACGACGCATCGATGGTCGCGCCTGCCCCGCCGAGAGAGCCCAACTGCCCGCGGTTCGCTGGGGCAGGCGCGAGTCGGAGCACCGGTCAGGCGCCGAGGTTGAGGTCGACGACCTTCGACGTGCCGCCGTTGTCGACGAGGCCGGCGGTGCCGTTGCCGGTGAGCATGTTGCTCGTGATGATGTAGTCGTCCACCCCGGTGTCGATCAGCACGCCGACCCCCACGGGCTTCGCACTCGGGTACGCGCCGTTCTGCCGGATGGAGTTGCCGCTGATGACGCTCTGCGTCGCCTCGTCGGCCAGCACCACGCCGTACCCGCCGGCCGCGCCCTGCCCGTTCAGGCTGATGTCGCACCCGGTGATCGTCCACGAACCCGACTCCGCGAACACGCCCGAGCCGTAGCCGTTGAACATCTTGCAGCCCGACATCGTGACGCTCGACGGATGCAGGATGGCACCCGGATGCACGCGCAGCAGACACCCGTCGGGGTGCCCGGTCTGGCCGTCGAATCCGGAGTTGCTGAACCAGGTGTTCTGGAAGGTGAGCACGTACACGGCGTTCGGCATGATCTCGACGTTGTGCCGGTACGAGCCGTCGAGCACGGCCTCGTTGAAGATGATCTCGCGGTTCGGCGACCCGCCCAGCGTGTCGTCGAGCAGCACGTTCGAGCCGTTGAGGTAGCAGAGGAACTCGTCGAAGTAGACCCCGCCGACCCCGCCGCCGATGTGCGCGCCGATCGGGGTGAACGAGCACAGGGTGCCGCCGGTGATCCAGATGTCGGCGCCGACCTCGTTGCCCCAGCACGTGATGCCCTTGTTCTGCGCCTGGATCTTGCAGCTCTCCATCACCACGATCGTGAAGTCGTGGAAGGTGAAGGAGTCCCAGAGGTTGTTGGGGTTCGAGTACACGCGCGAGACGGCGTGCACGTTCTCGATGCGCATGTCCTGCACGCCGTCCATGGCGAGCGCGGCCCCGCTCGTCTTCTGCACCGTGGACATGATGGCGAAGTCGCAGTAGAGCCCGTTGCTCACCAGCGCGGTGACGCCGGTGGCCCGGGCGACGCGGATGATGTCACCGGCCGCGAAGGAGCAGGCGATGATGGTCGACGCCCCTTCGCCGCGCACCGTGATGTTCGCGCCGGTGACCTGGAGGGTCGAGGTGGTCTTGTAGGTGCCCGCGCTGATGAGCACCGTGCCGCCGCCCGCTGCCTGGGCTGCGTCGATCGCATCCTGCAGTGCCGAGGTGTCGTCGTGCACACCGTCACCGACGGCCCCGTAACTCCCGGCGTCGAAGATGGCGAGGGCCTTGGGTTTCTTGCCCGGCGCGGGTGGCACGCCCGGTGCCGCCTGGGCGGCCGAGCCGCCCGCCAGGGCCGGCACCGCGGCCGCTGCAGCCACGGCTGTTCCGACGGCCGCACGGGCCAGGAAGCCCCGCCGTCCGATCGGCCCCGGCTCGCGGTCGTGATGCTCGAGGGTCTCGTTCTCGGTCGTGTTGCTCGGTCGTGCCATCGTTTCCTCCTTGAATCGATCACTGACGTGCCCGGTGTCCGGCCCGGGGCCGGCCTACGCAGTGAGCACTCCGCGCAGGAAGTCGGTGCGGGCGGCCACCGCCCGCTGAGCGAGCCGCGTCGTCGCGAGCCCGTCGAAGCCGTGGAAGGCGCCCGGCCACAGGTGGGCCTCGACGGGCACGCCCGCCCGGCTCAGCCGCGCCACGAAGTCGAGCTCCTCGTCGCGGAACAGGTCGACCTGCCCGATCTCCACGAAGGTGGACGGGAATCCGCTCAGGTCGGTCGCCCGCCCGGGCGCGGCATCGAACGGCACCTCGCCCTCGAGATCGCCGAGGTAGGCCGCCCAGCCCGTGGCGTTCGACTCGCGGTCCCAGAACCCCTCGTTCGAGAGCTCGAAGGTGGAGGGCAGGGCGTTGCGGTCGTCGAGCTGGGGCTGCACGAGCAGCAGGGCGCACGGCGTCGCACTCCCCCGGGCCACGATGCGCACCGTCAGCCCGGCGGCGAGCAGGCCGCCGGCGCTGCCCCCCATGACGACGAGCCGCGCCGGGTCGACATCGAGCCCGAGTTCGGCGAGGCCGCCGCCCCGCATCCATTGCCAGACCGCGTCGACGTCGTCGAGCGGTGCGGGGTACGGATGCTCCGGTGCCAGCCGGTAATCCACGAGCACGATCACCGCGTCGAGATCGAGGGCCAACCGCACGTTGTACTCGAGGCCCGAGCGGTTGCCGCCTGCGACCATGCCGCCGCCGTGGATGGCGAGCAGCGCGCCGCGGCGACCCGGCACATCCGGTCGCGCGACGAGCACCGGCACACCCGCGACGTGCGTCTCCTCGATCACGGCGCCGGTGCGCTCGCGCACCACGTCGACGCTCTCGAACAGCGCGGCCATGGCCTCGCGCAACGCGGCGATGCCCTCGGCGCCCGCCATGAACGGATGCCCGGTCTCCTCCGCCGGCAGGAAGGCCAGCAACTCGGGGTCGATCGGCGGCCCCGACCTCACTTCAGCGCTCCCGCCACCATGCCCTGGGTGATCTGCCGGTTGAACAGCACGAACAGGAGGAACGGCAGCGCCGCCGACATCAAGAGGCCCGCCGCGATGATCGCATCCTGAACCAGCGTGGGGTTCTGCACGCTCTGCCGCAGCAGCGCGATCGCCACGGGGAGAGTGCGCTGCTCGGGCGAGGACATGATGAGCAGCGCGAACAGCAGCTCGTTCCAGAGGCCCAGGAAGGTGAAGGTGCCGAGCGTGATGAAGGCGGGACGCGCGAGCGGCACCGCGATCTCGAAGAACACCCTGAACGGCCGGGCACCGTCGATGCGGGCCGACTCGATCAGCTCCCTCGGCACCGCCATGAAGAACGTCGCCATCATGTACACACCCGCCGGGATGCTGATCGCGACGTACAAGAGGATGAGCCCCGGGTAGGTGTTCACCAGGCCGATGTCGAGGATGACCTTGAAGATGGGCGGGATCAGCACGGTGATCGGCAGCACCATGATGATCATGATGATGCGCAGCAGGGTGGCCCGGAACGGGAACCGGAGGAACGCGAAGGCGAACCCGGCCATGCAGCCGAGGATGACCGTGATGATGGTGCCGGCACCGACGGTGATGACGCTGTTGACGAAGGAGACGCCGAGGGTGCCGGACAGGGCGGTCACGAAGTTGTCGAGCGTGGGCGGGAGCGGCAGGCCGAGCTTGTTCGACGCGTAGTCTCCGGGGGTCTTCAGGGCCGTGAAGATCATGAAGACGAAGGGGTAGATCGTCGACGCGGCGATGGCCGCGCACACGATGATCACCACGAACTTCGCCGGGCTCATCCGCTTGTGTCCGCGGCGGCGACGCAGGTTCGGGTTGTGCTCGATCTCGTCGGCGATGACGGGTTCGAGGGCGGAGAGGGTGGAGATGGTCATAGCGGAGTCCCGGAATCGTCGAACATCGACTCACCGCGCCGTCGCGAGAGCCGCAGGAAAACCAGCAGCAGGATGCCCAGCAGGAGGAACAGGGTGATGCCGACCGCGGTCGCGTACCCCGGAGCCCCGTACCGGAAGGCCTGGTTGTAGATGAAGAGGTCCACGGTGGTGGAGGCGTAGCCCGGGCCGCCCTGTGAGAACGCATAGCCCAGCACGATGGCCGACGAGAACGCCATGATCACCACCATGACCGTCCAGTACTCGGTGACCCCGCGCACCGACGGCAGGGTCACGTACCGGAATCGCTGACCCCAGTTGGCGCCGTCGATCCGGGCCGCCTCGTAGAGGCTCTCGTCGACCGAGGCGAGCGCCGCCGTGAACAGCAGCACACCGAGGCCGAAGCTCGACCAGATGACCATTCCCGCCACGATCCACATCACGAGGTTCGTGTCGACCGTCCAGTTGTTGGCGAGGAACCCGAGACCGACACCCCGCAAGGCGGTGTTCAGAGGACCCTCGGGGCCCAGGATGATGACGAACAGCACACCGATCACGACCGGCGACACGAGCACCGGCAGCACGTAGGCGATCTTGAAGAACGACGCCCCGGGAATCCGGTCCTGGATGACCGCTGCCAAGAGCAGCGGTCCCAGGATCCAGATCGGCGCGAGCACCAGGATCTTCGAGGTGTTGCCGAGTGCGGTGAGGAGCACGGGGTCGGAGAGCATCCGGGTGAAGTTGTCCAGCCCGTTGAAGACCGGGTCGCGGATGCCGTCCCAGCTCGTGAAGGCGATGAACACGCCCTGGAACACGGGCCACACCCGCAGCAGGACGATGACGAACAGCGCCGGGCCGAGGAACAACAGCAGTGTTCCGGGCGAGGAGTACTTCTTCGTGCGTCGCCTGTTCGTCATCGTCCCGCTCATTGCGTGGCTACTCCGTTCCCATCAGTACGGGGTACTGAGCTTTCCGGGAATCCTCGGCCTGCTGCAGCGCATCCTCGTATGTCGTCTGCCCCAGCATGGCGAGTTCGATCTGGCTCTGGAAGACGTCGTTCGTCTTGGAGTCCTGCATGTTGTGAGCGGGGAGGAAGGTGGGCTTCCCGGCCTTCAGCAGATCGACGAGCGAGGAGGCACCGGGGTTCTTCGCGAGGAAGGCGTCGAAGGACACGTCCTTGTTGTTCGGGAAGTAGCTGCCGGTGTCGAGGCGCTCCTGCTGGAACTGCGCCTGCTCCTGGAACAGGGCGAGTTCGGCGGCGAGCTTCTTGTGCTTGGAGAAGTCGGTGACGGCCCAGACGTTCATCGCGCCGGCCGGCAGGAACTCGGGCTCGACCGTGTTCTCGATCGACGGGATGAAGCGCACGTACTGCCCGATGGTCGGGTCCTGCATGTAGGCGAACTGGCTGTAGATCGTGAACTGCATCGCGGCTTCACCGGTCTGGAACTTCTCGAACCCGTCCGGGTACCAGGGCGTCGCGGGCATGTCGGGGTCGAAGCAGCCGGCGTCGACGAGCGACTGGATGCCCTCGACGGCCGTCGAGACCGGCGGCTCGTTCATCGGGCTGTCGTACGTGGCGAGCGCTGCGGCCTGGTCGGCCGTGGCCGAGCCGGCGAACAGGGTGGAGTAGGTCCAGCCGCTGAGGTAGCCCTCCTTGTTGCCACCGCCGATCGGGGTGATACCGGCGTCGTTCAGCGCCTTGCACGCGCTGATCAGCTCGTCGACCGTCTGCGGCGGGTTGTCGGGGTCGAGCCCGGCCTTCTCGAACAGCTGTGAGTTGTACGAGATGCCGAGGCCCTGCAGGCCGATCGGCACGCCGTAGGTCTGGTCGTCGAAGGTCACGCCTTCCCAGCCGCTCAGCTGGTTGCGCTGGTCGTCACTGATGTACTTGTCGATGGGTGCGAGGGAGGGCTTGAGCGACAGCACGTCACCCCACGCCCAGGTCATGATCAGGTCGGGGCCGCTCTTGGCCTGTGCCGCCGCCTGCATGAGCTGCTTGATGACGGCGGGGTCGGCGGGCTGCGCCACCCGCTCGATCGTGACGCCCGGATGATCGGCCTCGAACTGCTGGTCGACCTCATCCATCACGGCTTTCCAGTTCGGGTCGCTGCCCGAGAGCAGGTCCCAGACGACGAGGTTGCCGGTCTCGTCGCCGTCATCGGAACCCGAAGAGCTCGAGCTCGCACAGGAGGCGAGGCCGACTGCCAGTGCGGCGACGGATGCGACCCCGAGGAGTCGCTTGATGCTTCGTTGCATTTCCATCTTCTTTCTCTGTGCGCAGGCGCGCACGCTGCGGTGGGTGGTGCGGGGTCTAGTGCAGGGTGGAGGCCACGTCGAGGGCGGTGCCCTCCCGCTTCTCCCACCCCACGGCGAACAGGTTGAAGGTCGCGCCGTTGGAAGGATGCTCGGCCGCCCGCTCGCGGTCGAAACGGACGCCGAGACCGGGCCGCTCGGGCACCGGGAAGCCGCCGGTGCGAGGGTCGACCAGGTGGGGGTGGTCGACGAGGTCGAGCACCCAGGTGTCGGCGAAGTCGTTGAAGTGCTCGAGCACCTGGAAGTTCGGCGTCGCGACGCCCAGGTGCACGTTCGCGGCGGTGCTCACCGGGCCGCAGACGTTGTGCGGCGCGAGCGGCACGTTGTACGCCGCCGCCCAGCCGGCCAGCTTGTGCAGACCCGTGATGCCGCCGAAGTGCGTCACATCGACCTGCAGCGTGTCGACCAGGCCCTCCTCCAGGAGCGGCGCGGCGTCTTCGATGCCGTGGATGCGCTCGCCGGTGGCGATCGGCAGCCGGGTGCCGAGCCGCACGTTGCGGAGGCCGTGCACGTTCGCCGGGGGGACGGGCTCCTCGAGCCATTTGGGCGCCAGGTGCTCGAGCGCGCCGGCCACCCGCACGGCCGTCGCCGAGCGGAATCGGCCGTGCATCTCGATCATGATGTCGACGTCGGGCCCGACCGCGTCGCGCACCGCCTCGACGATCGAGACCGAGCGGGTCAGTTCGGCCGTGGTGAGGTCGGCCGATGCCGCGCCGAACGGGTCGAGCTTCAGGCCGCGGTAACCCCGGGCGACGACGGTCTTCGCCAGCTCCCCGATCGCCTCGGGCTCCCGGTCGCCCTGGTACCAGCCGTTCGCGTAGGCCGGCACCACGGAGCGGAATCGGCCGCCGAGCAGCTTCCAGACGGGCTGACCGCAGGCCTGACCGATCAGGTCCCAGCAGGCGATGTCGATCGCGGCGAGCGCCGACTGCGCCACTTCGCCGGCCCGGCCGTATTCCGTCCAGAGCACGCCCCAGGCGATCCGCTCCACGTCGAAGGGGTCGGCACCGATCACGTAGCGGTTGCCGATCTCCTGGATGGCCGCGATCAGCGTCTCGGTCTTGTTGACCATCCGCACCTCGCCGACGCCGACCAGGCCCTCGTCGGTCTCGAGTTCGACGTAGGTCAGTTCCCGCCAGGGCGTGCCGACCACGGTCGTGACGATATTCGTAATCTTCATCGATTCACCTCGTGTCACCGAGCGCGGTGCCGTTATCGCCTCGGGTTCTCAGAAAGTATCAGATAGGTTCTCGCGAAGTCAACGATAGGTATTTGGCTCGGTGGCTCGAGGCGCGTCGCGTGGGCAGGGCTCCGCCCCCGGCCCGTGCAGGGCGCCGTCAGCGCAGTGCGGCCGCGAGGTCTTTCTCGGTGCTGCGGAGGTGCCGGCGCATCGCGGCGGCCGCTCCGGCCTCGTCGCGGCGCTCGACGCAGTCGAGGATGTCGGCGTGCTGCTCGAGCACCTCGTCGAAGCGCCGCCCCAGCCGCTCGTGCCCGGCGAAGCTCTGCGCGCGTGACGAGCGCTGCGAGTCGGACAACTCCTCGATCAGGATCGACAGCATCTGGTTGCCGGTGGCGGCGGCGAGCAGTTCATGGAACTGGATGTCGGCCTCGTTGAAGTCCTCGGGAGCGGAGATGTTGCGACTCATGTTGTCGATCGCCGCCTGCATCGCCACGATGCTGGCCCGGCTGGCGTTGCGCGCCGCCAGCACGGCGATGTGCACCTCGAGCGCCTGGCGCACCTCGAGCAGATCGAGCAGGGATCGCGGGTCGCGCCGGATGGCGTTGCGGAAGAAATCGCCGACCCCCTTGCCGTTCGGTGACGCCACCACCGGGCGTCGGCCGTTGTGCACCTCGATCAGGCCCCGCGCGCTCAGCTGCCGCATGCCTTCCCGCACCGTGAGACGACTCACCCCGAGATCCTGTGCCAGCTCGCCCTCCGACGGCAGCGCGTGCCCGGGCTCCAGCTCGTCGAAGACCAGCGCCTCGACCCGCTCGACGACGCGATGCATCGCGCTCTGTGGCGCGTCGTCCCGCGTCTCGGTGCTGTCCGTCATCTTGGCCCTCAATCGGTTTCCCCCACGGTACAGCGAGATGTCATCAAATGGACACACCGGTTTGCTGTTGACAGAGCAAACCTATCAGATAGAGTGCAATCGAATCCGTGAGCACCGCTGTGCCCACGACCACCGTTCTCGAGGAGGAGACCATGAGCGACCCACGACCCCTGACCGCTGCCGTGATCGGAGCCGGGGCGGGTGGCACACTCAGCATCGACGCGCTGCTCGCGTCGGACGACTTCACCCTGACGGCGGTGGCCGACATGAGCGAGGCCGCCCTCGAGCGGGTGCGCGAGAAGACCGGCGGCACGGTCGCCACGTACACCGATGCTCTGGAGATGTTCGCGCAGAGCCCCACCGAGGTCGTCTGCGTCTCGACCTACGCGCCCACCCATCTGCCGCTCACCCGGGCAGCACTCGAGATCCCGGGCATCCGGGGCCTGCTGGTCGAGAAGCCCCTCGGCGACACCACGGCGGCCGGCCGGGAGATCCTCGACCTGATCAAGGCGCACGACCTCCCGGTCGTGGTGCCGCACGGCCTGATGGCGCAGGCCGGCGGGGCCGAGGTGGTGCGCCGCGTGCGAGCCGGCGAGATCGGCACCCTGCGGGTGGTGGAGATCGAGTGCACGAGCTGGGACATCATCAACGCGGGCATCCACTGGTTCCAGTTCTTCGTGGCGCTCACCGGCGGCGAGCCCGTCGACTTCGTGCTCGCCGCGGCCGACGTCTCGACCCGCACCTTCCGCGACGGCATGCAGGTGGAGACCGATGCGATCACGCTGGCGCGCACCCGCTCCGGCGTCCGGGCGCTCATGCACACCGGTGACTTCGTGCCGCTGACCCGCAACGACATCGTCTGCCTCTTCCGCATCGTCGGCGACAACGGCTTCATCGAGTTCGGCGCCTACGAGGGCTACTTCACGATCGTGAATGCGGGCAACGACCGCGTGCGCGTCGACGTCGAGCCGTTCGAGGTGAGCGGTCACCAGCGCCACCTCGAGTTCCTCGCCTCGCAGATCCGCGACGGATCGCGCGACTACGCCATCCCGGACTCGTCGCTCCAGGCCCTCGAGATCGTGGAGGCCGCCTACGAGTCCGCCCGGGCGCACGGCACCGTCCTGCTGCCGATCGACGGCGAGCAGCCCGAGCGGCCCACCGACTGGAACGCCGGCGCGCCCTACTCGGGCACCGGCGGTGGCCGGAACGGTCGTGAGCTCTGATGGCGGCCCGCATCGGGATCGTCGGCGCGAGCTGGCGCGCGCAGTACTACCTGCGCGCCGCATCCGTACTCCCCGAGCACTTCGAGGTGGCCGCCGTGCACGTCGCCTCCGACGCCTCGGCCGAGCGGGTCACCCGCGACTGGCGGGTGCCCGCCACCACGTCGCGCGAGACCTTCCTCGCCGGTGATTACGACTACATCGTGGTCGCGACGCCGGCCGACGTGGCGGCCGAACTCACGGTCGCCGCCGCGCGGGCCGGTCACGCCGTCCTCACCGAGACGCCGCCGGCACCGACGCGCGAGTTGCTGCTCGACTACTACGCGACGCTGCAGGGCCAGCGGGTGCAGGTGGCGGAGCAGTACCGCTTCCAGGCGCATCACGCGGCCCGGCTGGCGATCGCGGCATCCGGGCGCCTCGGCGCGGTGACCTGGGCGCGGCTCTCGGCTGCTCACGGCTACCACGGCGTCAGCCTCATCCGAGCGTTCCTCGGCAAGGGCTTCGACCCCGTCACCGTGACCGGGTGGTCGATCCCCGACCCCACCGTCGCCTCGCGCGGCCGCGACGACTGGCACGAGGAGCTGATCGAGTACACCTCCGCCAGGGCGTTCGCCCGGCTGGACTACGGCGCGCAGAACGGGTTGTACGAGTTCGACTTCGAGCAGTACTTCTCCCCCACCCGCCCCCGGCACGTCGAGGTCTATGGCCCCCGCGGCCAGATCAGCGACGACACCGTGTCGTACGTCGTGGGTGCACGGCACGCCACCACGGGCCGCCTCGCCCGCACGGCCACCGGCGCCGACGGCGACCTCGAGGGGTTCTTCGTCGACTCCATCGCGTGGGGCGACGACATCGTGTGGTCGAACCCCTACCGCGGCGCGCGGCTCAACGACGACGAACTCGCCGTGGCCGAGCTGATGGGGCGCATGGCGCGCTACGTCGACGGTGGCCCGGAGGCGTACTCGCTCGCCGACGGCTGCCACGACCAGTTGCTGAGCCTCGCCATCAACGAGGCCGTGGAATCGGGTGCGCCCGTGCGCGTCGACGAGGTGCCGTGGGCCGGCGCCGCCAGCGTCTACGACGGCGAGGCTCACGGATGACCGTGCTCATCGACTGGGGCAACAGCACCGTGCGGCTCCGGCTCGCCGAACACGAGGGCCGGGCGGTCATCGTCGCGCTCGGCCCGGCCGACGCCGGTACCGACGACCTGCCGGCCGCCATCGCCCTGCCACCCGCAGAGGTGCTGGTCGCCGGCGGCCGGCTGCCCCAGGGGCAGCGCCATGTGGGCCTCGGCACCTCGGCCGAGTTGCGGTACCAGGAGCACCGGACGGAGAGCGACGGCGCCACATCGAGCCTCGTCGTCGTGCAGGCGACCGCCGCCGGCGTCGAGCTCACGAGCCGCTTCACCGTGTTCGGGGAGCTGCCGGTCATCCGGGTGCTGCAGACCGTCGCGAACCGCGGCGCGCAGCCGTTCGTGCTCGAGCACCTCTCGAGCCTCTCGCTGAACGGCTTCGCCCGCTTCCGTGACCCGGCCTGGCGCGACGACCTGCGCCTGCGCATCCCTCACAACACGCTGTTCGCCGAGTTCAACTGGACCGAGCACACCCTGCCCTCCCTCGGCATCGTCGACGTCGGCTTCACCGAGGAGGGGGTGCACTCCTCGAAGTCGCGCGTCTCGGTGTCGAGCATCGGCACGCAATCGACCACGGAGTACCTGCCGATGGGGGCGCTCGAAGACCGCGGCCGCGACCTCGCCTGGGCCTGGCAGGTCGAGGCCAACGGCTCGTGGCAGTGGGAGGTGGCCGACCATCTGGCCGCCGTCTACCTCTCGGCGGGCGGCCCGAACGACCAGGAGCACCACTGGCACCGGCGACTGGAGCCCGGCGAGTCGTTCACCGCCGTGCCGCTCGCGATCGCCACGACACGTGGCCGACTCGAGGATGCGCTCGTTCCGCTCACCGAGTACCGCCGGCTCATCCGCCGGCCGAACGCCGACGACATCGACCTGCCGATCGTGTTCAACGACTTCATGAACGCGCTGATGGCCGACCCGACCGAGGAGAAACTGCTGCCGGTCATCGCGTCGGCTGCCGCGGCGGGCAGCGAGTACTTCTGCGTCGACGCCGGCTGGTACTCCGACGAGCAGAGCTGGTGGAACACGGTCGGCGCCTGGACGGAGGCGTCGGACCGCTTCCCGAACGGCTTCGTGCGGGTGTTCGACGCCATTCGTGCCGCCGGCATGGTGCCGGGGCTCTGGCTCGAACCCGAGGTGGTCGGCGTGGAGAGTCCGCTCGCCGAGCAGTTGCCGGGCGACGCCTTCTTCCGGCGGCACGGTGCGCGCATCGACAGCCAGGGCCGGCATCAGCTCGACTTCCGCTCGGCGGCGGTGCGGGAACGGATGGACGAAGTGGTCGACCGGCTCATCGCCGACTACGGCCTCGGCTACCTGAAGTTCGACTACAACATCAACGGCGGGATCGGCAGCGACGTCGACAGCGACAGCGCCGGCGACGCACTGCTCGAGCACCACCGCGCATTCCTCGACTGGATTCGCGGACTGTTCCGCCGGCATCCGGATCTCGTGATCGAGAACTGCTCGAGCGGTGGTGCACGGATCGACTACGCCTCGCTGGCCGAATTCTCCATCCTCTCCACCAGCGACCAGGTCGATCACCTCAAGTATCCGACCATCGCCGCGGGCGCGCCGAGCGGCGTCACGCCCGAGCAGGCGGCGGTCTGGGTGTACCCGCAGCCCGAGTTCGGCACCGAGGAGCTGCGGCTGTCGATCGTGAACGGGCTGCTGGCACGGCCGCAGCTGAGCGGCGGGATGTGGAAGCTCGACGAGGATCAGCTCGGGACGGTCGCCACCGCGATGGAGGTGTACCGCGGGTACCGTCGGCGCATCCCCCACTCCTCACCCGTCTGGCCGATCGGGCTGCCCGGCTGGTACGACGACTGGATCGCTCAAGGGCTGGTCGACGAGGAGGGGCTGCTCCTCGCGGTGTGGCGGCGCGGTGGCGCCGATTCGGTGCAGTTGCCGCTCGCGCCCTGGGCGGCGGGGTTCGGCCGGGCCGAGGTGCTCTTCCCGACGGATGTGCCGACCGGGCTCGAGTTCGAAGCCGAGTCGGGGCTGCTGACGGTGACGTTGGACGCGGCGCCGGCGGCGCGCCTGATCCGGGTGTTCTGAGTTCTGGCTGCGCTCCCGCTCGGTGGAACAGCATTCCGTTATGCTGAACGTCGAGCGGGAGCGAGGTCCCTCATGAGCACGGGAGACGAAGCGGAGCGGCTCGTCGGCACCGATCGGGTGCTGGCGGTGCTGATCGAACTCGCCCAGCATCCGCTCGGCGTCAGCCTCGACGAGCTGGCGGGACGACTCGGCTACCCGAAGCCCACCATCCACCGGGCACTCGCGGCGCTGCGGCGCGCCCGCCTGGCCGCGCAGACGGGGCGCGGGCGCTACGTGCTGGGCGACGAGTTCATCCGGCTCGCGCTCAAGAATCACCAGGCACGGCCGGAGGCGTTGCAGATCGGGCCGATCCTGCGCGCGCTGACCGAGCGCTTCGGCGAGACCGCCCACTACGCCGTGCTCGAGGGCGACGAGGTGGTCTACCGCGCCAAGGAAGACCCGGAGGGCGGCGCCATAAGGCTCACCTCGACCGTCGGCGGCCGCAACCCGGCGCACCGCACCGCCGTGGGCAAACTGCTGCTGGCCTACGCCGTCGACGACGAGTCGCAGTTGCAGGAGCGACTGGGCGGCTCTCGGATGCTCGCGGGCAGCACCCCGCACACGATCACGTCGGTCGACGCCCTCTGGCGTGAGCTGCAGGAGACCCGAGCGCGCGGCTACGCCGTCGACGACCAGGAGAACGAGATGGGGGTCAACTGCGTGGCGGTGCCGGTGCGGCTCGGCGCTGACGCGACGATCTCGGGCGCCATCAGTGTGAGCGCACTCGCCTTCCGGCTGCCGCTGGCGGCACTGGAGGCACGTGTGCCCGAGATCGAACAGGTCGTCTCGGGCGGCCTCCCGCCCGCTCAGTAGGTGGCGCGCCCGCCACTGATGTCGTAGACGGCGCCGGTCGAGAAGCTCACGGCGTCGGAGCTCAGCCAGGCCACCAGCTCGGCCACCTCTTCGGCGCGGCCGACCCGCTTCATCGGGATGAGACTCGTGATGTGCGCGAGCACTTCGGGCGCGGTCGTGTCGTTCATCGGCGTGGCGATCACCGCGGGCGCGATGGCGTTCACGAGCACGCCGGTGGTGGCGAGCTCCTTGCCGGCCGACTTCGTGAGCGCGATCACCGCCGCCTTCGACGCCGAGTAGATCGACAGGTTCGGGTTGCCGTCCTTGCCGGCCATGCTCGCGAAGTTGACCACGCGGCCCCAGCCCCGGTCCACCATCCCCGGCACGAAGGCCTGCATCATGCCGACCACGCCGAGCACGTTCACGTCGAGCACCGCGCGCCATTGCTCGGGCGACGTGTCGACGAGCGGGGCGTTCGGACCGACGATCCCGGCCGAATTGATGAGGATGTCGATCGGCCCCACCTCGGCGGCGGCCGCGGCGATGGATGCGGCATCCGACACGTCGAGCGTGACGTCGACGCCGGGAGCGATGTCGGCCGTCACCACTTCGACTCCGCCATCGCGGAGGCGGGTGGCGGTGGCGGCGCCCAGTCCGCTCGCTGCGCCGGTGACCAGTGCTCGTCTCATGACCTGTCCTGTTCTTCGATGACGACATGGAATTTCGGGCCGGGGCCGGCGCCCTCAGGGCGTGTGCCGGCGAGGATGGCGGGCAGCTCGTCGAGTGCGACGGTGGCCGCCACGATCGGGCGCGGGTCGACCGCGCCGCTGCCGTAGGCCTGGATGGTGCCCTCGAGGCCGGGCGAACCGCCGAGGATGCCGACGGCCGTGACGTCGGCGAGCGCGATGTCGCGGGTGTCGACGAGGCTCGGGCTGCCGGCGAGGCCGACGAACACGACGCGTTTGCCGGGTTCGACGAGGCTCACCGCCTTCGCGGGCAGGTCGGGTGCGTTCGAGGCCTCGATCACGGCGTCCCACGGGCGGTCGGGCAGGGCGGATTCGGTCCACACGTTCTCGAAGCCGAGCGAGCGCGCGAAGGCGAGCGACCGCTCACTGCGGCCCATCAGGTGCACCTCGGCGCCCTCGGCCCGGGCGAACATCGCCGCGAGCAGGCCGATGGTGCCGGCGCCCAGCACGAGCGCGCGGTTTCCGGGGCGCAGCCGCGCGGCCTCGACGGCGCGGAAGGCGTTGGCACCGGGCTCCACCAGTGCGCCGGCGGCGTCGTCGACGGTGTCGGGAAGCCGGTGCAGCGCATCCGCCGGCACCGCGACCTGGCCGGCCAGCGCGCCCGGACGGGCG
>BADC01000409.1 GCA_000333435.1 Corynebacterium-like bacterium B27
CGAGCGGGGCCGACCCACTTGGGGGCGGCCCGGCGGGAGCAGAAGATGTACTGGCGGCTTCGGAACGAGACGGAGGGGCGGCGGATCTGGGAGGTCTCGGAGGAGTTGACGCGGATCGCGTTCCCGGTGAGCTGAGGCGGCGCGCGCACCCGGGGGGCATGCTCGAAGCATGAGCGACTCGAGCGACCGCAGCAGCACCAGCGCCACGACCCGCACCGGCGACAACACCCGCACCGACGGCGGCGACCGCGAAAGGCCCGCGCCGGCGCACCGCCGCCCGGCGGGCGTCTCCGACGAGACGGTCGCCGCGCTGGGCAAGCTCTCCGAAGCCCTCGAGGTGGTGGAGCAGGCGCGCGGCATGCTCTACGGCTTCCACCGCTTGACGGGAAAGGCCGACCTGGCGCTCGGGGAGGCCGTCGAGGCGCTGCGCGATGCCGGGCAGGCCCCGCTCGCCGACCGCGTCGAGCGCGATCTGGTGGGCCGCAACGTGATCGAGGGCCGGTGGACCTTCCAGCTCGTCGAGGAGTACGACGACGGCTACTACCGCGAGTTCCGCGAGACCGAGCGACAGGCCCGCGAGGAGCTGGCGGAGGGGCGGCGGCATCTCTTCGAAGCCGAACTGAAAGAGGAGCGGCGCAGCCACGGGCGCCGCCACCACGAGGCCACGCCCTGACCCGCGGCTTCTCGGGCGAGCAACCCCGTGCCGAAGTCGCCCGGTCGCAGTACGGTCGGTCGCATGACCGAGGACAACGACCCCATCAGCACTCTCGCCAAGCTCATCAAGGACTTCCGGTTCGCGATGCTCACCACCGTCGGCGACGACGGAAAACTCGTCGCGCATCCGCTCACCATTCAGGAGACGGAGTTCGACGGCGATCTCTGGTTCCTCGTCTCGAAGAGCGCCTCGTTCGTCGAGCACCTCGAGCGCAGCGACGTGGCGGGCGTGTCGCTCAGCTCGAACGACTCGTGGGTTTCGCTCGCCGGAACGGCGGGCCTCGTCGACGACCGCGCCAAGGTGCACGAGCTCTGGAACCCGATGGTGGAGGCCTGGTTCACGAACGGGCCCGATGACCCCGGGGTGGGTGTGCTGAAGTTCACGCCCGAATCGGCCGAGTACTGGGACAGCCCGGGTGGCATCGTCGCCTCCGCGGTGAGCTTCGTGAAGGCGAAGATCACGGGCGAGCCGTACGACGGGAAGAGCGCGAAGGTCGAGCTCTGACGCGTAACTACGCAAATGAAGAGGACCNACNCCNNATATGGGGTCGGTCCTCTTCATTTGCGTAGTTACGCGCCACGCCCCTCGGCGATGTACGCCAAGCGGCGCAGCGTCTCGACGTTGCGGATGTGCAGGGGCACGTCGAGCAGCGGCTTCGGCACGAGCGCGCCCGGGCCGGCAACCGCCTCCTCGTCGATGCGCACGACGCAGCCGTCGCCGCGCGGCTTGACCTGCAGCGTCACCTTCGCCTCGCCGATCGGCCAGCCCGCGGGTTTGATCACCATGCGGCGCGGCGGGTCCCACTCGAGCACCGTGGTGGTGTCGTCGATGAGCGCGGGCCACACGCCGAAGGAGTGGTGCAGCTTGCTGCCCTCGGCGGGCCAGGATGCGTCGACGGCGCGCATGCGCGAGGCGCCGACCACCCAGGTCGGGAACACCCAGCCGTCGGCGAGCACGGCGAAGACCGCATCGGGCGAGCAGTGGAAGCGGCGGATGTTGGTGGACATGTGAACTCCGATCGTGGCGGATGCGCGTGGTTGGGGAGTGCCGGGTCAGCCGATCTCGACGAGCACCCGCGGTAGCTCGGCGAGGAGCTCCCGGGCGAGGAACCCGAGCGGACCGACGGAGACGGCGAGCCGATCCCCCGCCGCCGCGTGGGCGTGGGTCGCCCAGACGGCGGCCTGCTCGGGGCTGGTTCCGCGGGCGCACAGCCCCGCGATGGCTCCTGCGAGCACGTCGCCGGAGCCCGAGGTGCCGAGGCCGCCATGGCCGGTGCCGAGCAGCCAGAGCCGGCCGTCCGGATGCGCCACCCGGCCCTGGCACGAGACGACGGCACCGTAGGCGCTCGCCAGCCGTCGCGCCGCCTCGTCGAGTGCCGCGTCGTCATCGGGGTCGGTGCCGTCGTCGTCGCCGGCGCCGCTGTCGCCGTCACTGTCGCCGTCGCTGTCGAGGGCGGCGAGAAGCCGGTCCGCCTCGCCGATGTTCGGGGTGAGCACGAGGCGCCCCGCCAGCGCGTCACGGGCCGCCGACCGCGGCAGCACGCCCAGGGCGTAGGCGTCGAGCACCACCACGGTGTCGTCGCCGACCAGCGACGGGAGCCGGTCGACGAGGCGCAGCGCCTGGTCGGCGTCGTCCAGTCCGGGGCCCGCCAGCACCGCGTCGGCAGCACCGAGGTCGTCGGCCGCCGCTTCGATCGCGGCACCGTCGATCTGCTGCTCGTCGGTCTCACGCAGCGGCACCACTCCGCTCTCGGGCAACGCGACCGCGGCCGCGATGGCGACGCTCTCGGCCAGGGCGACCGTGAGCCGTCCGGCCCCCACGCGCAACGCCGCCTCCGCGGCCAGCAACGCAGCACCGGGCGAGCGGCGATCGCCGCCCACCACGACCACCTGCCCCCGGTCGTACTTCGAGGCGCCCGGCCCCGGCAGGGGCCACTCGCGCAGCAGCGCCGGGGTGATGGTCACGGCTTCGCCGGCGTCGGCGGGCACGGCCTGGTCAGTGGGTTCGGTCATCGGTTCCTCCCGGAAGATCGCCGTCGTGATGGCGCGGTGGCGTGCCGCCGGGGTGCTCGGCGGTGTCGCCGGAGTGCTCGGTGGGCGGAGCCCCGAGCCGGTCGAGGTGCTCGTGCTCGGCGAACGCGACGCGTTGCCAGCGCCCCACCCCGCTCGGCCGCACCAGGCGGGTCACCGAGGCGTTGGTGACGGTGTGGGTGTGCGTGAAGTCGAGCAACTCCTCCTCGCTCAGCTCGTTGCAGATGTAGAGGAACAGCAGCACCACCGCGTCGTGCGCCACCACCAGCACGGTCCCGTTGTCGTCGTCGGCATCGACGTCCTGCAGGAACGAGCGGATGCGCAGCGCGACATCCGCCCACGACTCACCCCCCGGGGGCCGGTAGTAGAACTTGCCGAGCCAGCGGCGGCGCGCCGCCTCGCCGGGGAAGCGGTCCTCGACCCCGGCGGCGGTGAGCAGGTCGAGCACGCCGAGCTCACGGTCACGCAGGCGTTCGTCGACGCGCGTCGGCATGTCGAGGCCGGCCTCGGCGAGCGCGATGGCGATGGTCTGGCGGGCGCGCAGGTACGAAGAGCTCCAGACGGCGGCGGGCACCCCGTAGTGCGAGTGCTCGTCGATCCACCGGCCGAGCGCGGTGGCCTGCTGCTCGCCGACCGGGGAGAGCGGTACATCGGCGTCCCGGTGGTCCACGTCGATGGTGAGGGCGCCGGACTGCTGCGCGGCGGTCGCGATCACGTTCGCGACGCTCTCGCCGTGCCGCACCAACCAGATCTCAGTGGCTCCCATCTGCTCACCGTATGACGATCGGGCGGGCGCGCCACCCCCTCGCTCGCCCTAGCAGATCGTGACGCCGCTGACCAGTCTCTGGCCGAAATCCGTGCCCAGCGTAGCGTCGACGGCACCGGAACGCCGGCGTTCCGCACACGAAAGCGGCCCCATGCATCTCCCCACACCCCGCGGCGCAGTCAGCACCGCCCTCATCGACATCCTCCAGCACGGCGACGAGCCGGCCGAGCGCTTCGGCGCGCTGCGCGATCTGGTCGAGGCCAAGCTCGTCCTCATCGACGACCTCCTCACCGACGACGACGTGCAGATCACGTTGTTCACCCTGTACGAGCTGCACTACCTCGGCTTCGACGACGTCGACGACGCGCTCGAGTGGCATCCGGAGCTGCTCCGGGTACGCGCGATGATCGAGCTGCGGCTCGAGGAGCAGTTGCGCGCGGCCGTGCCGGTCACCGAGCATCCGCTGCCCACGGTCGACGGTGTCGCGGGCGCCCTGTTCCGCATGACGGCACCGGGCGCCGGCCCGAGCCTGTCGCGCTACGTCGCCAAGAAGGCCACCGCCGAGCAAGTCGCCGAGTTGCTGATGCATCGCTCGTTGATGCAGCTGAAAGAGGCCGACCCGCACACCTGGGCGATCCCGCGGCTGCATGGTGTGCCCAAGTCGGCGCTCGTGGAGGTGCAGGCCGACGAGTACGGGAACGGGCGCCCCGCGCTCATGCACAGCGCACTGTTCGCGCGCACCATGCGAGGCCTCGGCCTCGACGACTCCTACGGGTGCTACGTCGACCGGTTGCCGGCCGTCACGTTGGCCGGGCTCAACACGATGTCGATGTTCGGGCTGCACCGGCGGCTGCGCGGGGCGATCGTCGGCAACCTCGCCGCCATCGAGATGACGTCGTCGATCCCGAACCGGCTCTACGGCGACGGCTTCCGGCGGCTCGGGCACGACGCCGAGACCACGCTGTACTTCGACGAGCACGTCGAAGCGGATGCGGTGCACGAGCAGATCGCCGGACGCGACCTGTGCGGCGCCCTCGCCGAGGCCTCGCCCGAGTTGCTGGGTGACATCCTCTTCGGCGCGGCATCCTGTCTCTACCTCGACGATCTCGTCGCCGACCACCTGCTCGGTGCCTGGTCGCGCGGCGAGTCGTCGCTGCGCGAGGAGCGCGAGGCGGGTGCCGGCGAGGCGGTCAGAACGCGCGTGCCGGGGAACTTCTATGGCTGACGAGGCCGCCGGCTGGCCGGGCGACCTCGTCGGCGTCGGGGAGACCGAGATCGTGCCCTGCCCCGACGGGCCCATCCTGGTGCGCGGGAGCTTCACCATCGTCGGGGCCACCGGACCGAGTGTCGACCGCGGTCGCCGCACCGTCGCCCTCTGCCGTTGCGGCCTGTCGCAACGCAAGCCCTTCTGCGACGGCACCCACCGCGCCACCGGATTCCGCACCGACGACCCACCCCCGCCCACCGCGGCGTGATCCGGATGCGCCACCACGTCGCCTGCGATCGTGGCGGGAGCGGCGGATGGCCGGGGTCAGCCCCCGAGCGTGCCCGATTCGTCGACCGTGGTCGGCACCGGGCTCGGTGTCGGGGTGTCCGACACCGAGGGTGAGGGCGTGGGGCTGTTCTGGTACGGCCCGTTCTGCGCGCCCCCGTTGCACGCGGCGAGACCGGTGACGAGGGAGCCCGCGAGCAGCACTCCGCCGACGAGGGCGAGGATACGGCGGGCCGGCTGACGATTCGTGAGAGTGTCCATCCCTCCATCCAGCCCCTCCTGCCGCCGATCGCGCCGGGCTGGACAGATCGGGCGGGGACGGGTAGTGCGGGCATCCGAATACCCTGTCAACCCCCGGCGACGGATGCGCGGCGGGCGTAGGCAGGGACGCATGAGAGCTCTCACCTGGCAGGGAACCATGAACGTGCGCGTCGACGAGGTCGCCGATCCGGTGATCGTCGACCCGACCGATGCGGTCATCCGCGTCACCTCGACCGCGATCTGCGGCTCCGACCTCCACCTCTACGACGTGCTCGGGCCGTTCCTGGACAAGGGCGACATCCTGGGGCACGAGCCGATGGGCATCGTCGAGCAGGTGGGCGCAGAGGTGACCGGGCTCGCGGTGGGCGACCGCGTGGTCATCCCGTTCGTGATCGCCTGCGGCCACTGCTTCATGTGCAGGCAGGGGTTGACCACCCAGTGCGAGACCACGCAGAACCGGGCCACCGACACCGGCGCCTCGCTCTACGGCTACACCGAGCTCTACGGTTCGGTGCCGGGCGGCCAGGCCGAGAAGCTGCGGGTTCCGTTCGCCGACTTCAACGCGATCAAGGTGGGCACCGAGCTGCCCGACGACCGCTACCTCTTCCTCAGCGACATCCTGCCCACCGCCTGGCAGGGCGTGCAGTACGCCGAGGTGCCGGAGGGCGGCACGCTCGGCGTGATCGGCCTGGGCCCGGTAGGGCAATTCGCCTCCCGCATCGGGCGGCACCTCGGCTACCGCGTGCTCGCCGTCGATCCGGTGCCCGAGCGCCGGGCGATGGCCGCGCGGCACGGGATCGAGGTGTTCGACCTCACCGACGACGTGCTTCAGGTGCTGCGCGACGCCACCGACGGCCGCGGACCCGATTCGGTGATCGATGCGGTCGGGATGGAGGCGCACGGCAACCCCGGCGTCGAGTTCGCTCAGTACGCCGTGGGCAAGCTGCCCGAACCGCTGGCGAAGAAGGCCATGACCACCGTCGGCGTCGACCGCCTCGCCGCCCTGCACCTCTCGCTCGAGCTCGTGCGCCGCGGCGGCACGGTGTCGCTCAGCGGGGTCTATGCGGGGGCGGCCGACCCCGTGCCCTTCATGAGCATGTTCGACAAGGGCATCACGCTCCGGATGGGCCAGTGCAACGTGCAACGGTGGATCGACACGCTCCTGCCGCTGGTCGAAGACCCCGCCGATCCGCTCGGCGTCGACGACCTCGTGACGCACCACGTGCCGCTCGAGGATGCGCCGCGGATGTACGACGTGTTCAAGAAGAAGGAGGACGGCTGCATCAAGGTCGTCCTGAAGCCCTGACGGACGACAAGGAGCACACCATGGCACTCGAAGCCGACACCACGACCCTCTCGCACCGTGACTTCAGCTACCAGCTGTCCGGCGGCGCACCCGCGTGGGCGATCACCCGCGACGACACGCTCTTCGGCCACCTCGTGATCAAATCCCCCGCCGGAGAGGAAGGCGAGCCGGTGTACACCATCCGCACGCCCGACGGGGAAGAGGGGAATGTCGAGGGCACCGACTGGGAGCAGATCGTGAAGGCCTACCTCAACGACGTCGACCCTGGCATCGCCCCCGCCTCGAGCGGGTCGTCAGCGGCCACGCCGTGACCGTCGCGCAGGATGGTGCACCCTGCGCACGGTAGATTGTCGAGCATGGGCAAGTTCATCTATGGCGTGAACGGGTACGAACTCGAACTCGACGACCGCGTGCTGGCCCACGTGAAGATCGCGATGTTCACGAAGCTCCGGCGCAACGAGTCCTTCTCGTTCTCCTGGCGCACCGAGTCCGAGAGCGGCGGACGGCACTCGGTCTGGGTCAGCCCCTCGTCGATGATCCACTTCGAGTTCGAGAGCAGCGACCGGCCCGCACTCAACCGGCACTGGGTGCGCGACATGATCAACTCCGCCAACAACGGCGACCTCATGCTGACGAGCGAGCCCCCCGAGGGCCGGACGCCCGACGATCCGACCCAGGGTCGGTGGTAGCCGGGGGCTCCCCCTCCACCTCCCAGGGCTCGATCGTGAACTCCCAGGAGGTCGCCCGGTCGATGGCCTGGATGGCGGCTTCGCGACTCGCGAACACGCCCACGACATCACGCGCCCACTCGGTCTGATCCAGCACCACCCACACCCGCACACGTCACCGCCACATCGATCGCTGTTTCCGGTGCCCTCGAACCTACGCCCCCTGACCGAGATCCCGCACGCTGCCGGAGATTGCCGAATGGGCCCGATCGAGGGTGAATGGAATCATGGAACGGATTCACTACGCCGGTGATTCGGTGCTCACCGGCACAGCCATCGCCCGGGCACTCCTCGAGTATGCGAACGCCCTCGCGAGACACCAGCTGTCCGCCACGGTCGACATACCGGTGCTGCTGCCGGACGGGTCGGTCGGCCGCGCCAACTTCCTGGTCGGCCCGGCCAGCCAGCTGGTCTCCGAAGCGGAGGACTCCGGTTTCCCGGAACTGACCGATCCCGAGCTGATCGAGCAGCTGAGCGGTGAGGTACGCCGGCTGCAGCCGGCGCACCCGGTCGCCGAGGAGCGGTCGGACGGCGACGAAGACCTCCTCGACGATCTATGAGAACCGCTTGCTTCAGCCGCCCGGAAGCAGGACAGTGGGCCTACAACGAAAAGAGGACGTCGTGGGAAAGCTGACGTACGACTCCACGCTCACGGTCGATTTCGACGACCGCACTCTCGCGCATCTGCAACTCGTCATCGGCGCGAAGCTGCGCCGGGGCGAGGCCTTCTTCTTCGGCTGGAAGGACGACCCCGCCAGCGGTGACGGGCGCACGACGATCTGGATCCATCCTGAGATACCGATCTCGTTCAAGTTCTACGGCGGCCGGCAGCCGGCCATCAACCGCGCCTGGGTCGACCAGCTGATGCTCACGGCGAACTCGCCGCAGGGGCTTCAGATGGTCCCCGAGCCCGAGGAGAGCGCGGAGCGGGCGCACGAGGTGGCCGAATGATCCGGGTGGACATCCTGTACGGCGGTCGACCGTATTCCATCGGTCATCGCTCGATAGCCGACGTTCAGGCCGAGATCGCGTCCGGCCTCGACGGCGACGGCCGCTGCTGGCTCACCGTGAACTACGGCGAGGGCAAGGCACAGGAGACGAAGCTCCTGATCACGCCGGGCGTCGACATCGCGCTGATGGAGGTGGACACCTCCGACGAGTGAGTTCTCACTCCGGCCTTTTCAGGGCATCATGATTATGGGTCCGGTACAGGAGTCGTACCGCCCGATGATGAGGAGGACACGGCGGTGGGCGTGCTGTATTACGACAACGAGGGCTTCCCGATGGATGACCGGTTGATGGCGCATGTTCAGATGATCGTGACGATGAAGCTCCGGCGGAGTGAGAACTTCTTCTTGAGCTGGAGCATCGATGCGGCTGCCGGCGGCGGGCGCGAATCGATCTGGATCGACAACGGCGTGCCGATCCGCTTCAAGTACAGCGGCAGCCGGCCGGCCCAGATCAACCGGGAGTGGGCCGAGAAACTCGCGCTCGCCGCGAACACCAGCATCGGTCTCGTCATCAACGAGGCGACCATCGAGCCTGACAGCATTCCTGCCACGTAGCGCCACCGCCCTCACCCGCGCGATGTCGCGCGGGGTCAGAAGTCGAAATCGGTGAAACGCAGGTCGACGTTGAGGTCGTCGACCACCTCGCTGCCCTCACGCTCCTCGGCGAGCGGGAGTTCCTCGATGCGCATCGAGGTGGCCGCGGTGACCAAGACGCTCACCACGCGCCCGGTGACCGCACGGATGTCGACGAACGCCGCCACCGATCGCACCGCCTCCTCGGCGGCCGCACGAATCCGCTCGATCTGATCGTCGGCGACGACCATCGAGTGCCCGTCGATCAGCACAACGAATGGCATCTGGTCTCCACCTCACGTCTTCGAAGTCGACCGTACGCCTAGATGACAGTGAGGCAACCCCGTTGACACCAGGAATGTGCGGATTGTTATCCGCCATCGCATTGTCGACTTGTCGAACAATATGATGGGGGAAACGGAAGGACCGTCATGGCCGCAGCCAGCATCGCCGCTCGATTCCACCCCGAGGTCGCCGACCCGGCTCAGGTATCCACCCGAGCCATCGACCTCCACGCCAACGCGCACGACGCCTCGCACTTCCTGCTCGTCCCGGAGGCGTTCGTGATCGCGAAGGATGCCGGCGAGGTCGGCCGACTGCTCGGCGCGGCCTCGCGCACGGGCACCCCGATCACCCTCCGCTCCGGTGGGACGAGCCTGAGCGGACAGGGCGTCACCGACGGCGTGCTGGTCGACGTGCGCCGCAACTTCCGCCGCATCGAGGTGCTCGACGACGGCTTGCGGGTGCGGGTGCAGCCCGGCGCCACCGTGCGCCAGGTGAACGCTCGGCTCGCGCGGCACGGCCGCAAGCTCGGCCCCGACCCGGCGAGCGAGTCGGCCTGCACCATCGGCGGGGTGGTGGCGAACAACTCCAGCGGTATGGCCTGCGGCATCACCGGCAACACCTACCGCACGCTCGAGTCGATGACCGTCGTGCTGCCGAGCGGCACCGTGGTCGACACCGGAGCCCCGGATGCGGATGCCCGGCTCGCGCACGACGAGCCCGCCCTGGTCGTGGGTCTGCTGCGGCTGCGCGACCGGGTTCGGGGCAATGCGGAGTCGGTGCGCATCCTGGAGCACCAGTTCTCGATGAAGAACACGATGGGCTACGGCCTCAACGCGTTCCTCGACCACGACACCCCCGCTGAGCTGCTCGCGCACCTCGTGATCGGCTCCGAGGGAACGCTCGGCTTCGTGGCCGAGGCCGTGTTCCGCACCCTGCCGTTGCTGTCGCAGGCGGCGACCGGGCTGCTCATCTTCGACGACCTGCTGGCCGCCAACGAGGCACTGCCGGGCATCGTCGCGACCGGCGCCTCCGCCGTGGAGCTGATGGATGCCCAGTCGCTGCGGGTCGGCAAGGCCGAGGCCGACGCGCATCCGCTCATCCGCGACCTCGTCGTCGAGGCGCAGGCCGCCCTGCTCGTGGAGTACCAGGCGGCCTCCGCCGCCGAGCTCGCCGACGCCGAGGCGCTCGGCCGGCGCACGCTCGACGGCTTGCGGCTGACCGCCCCGGCCGTGCTCTCGAGCGACGCCACCACCCGTGCGTCGCTCTGGCACCTGCGCAAGGGTCTGTACGCGACGGTGGCGGGCGCTCGCCCGTCGGGAACGACGGCGTTGCTCGAGGACGTCGTGGTGCCGGTCGAGTCGCTGGCGCGCACCTGCGAGCAGCTGATCGCGCTGTTCGCCCGGTACGAGTACGCCGACTCGGTGGTCTTCGGGCACGCGAAGGACGGCAACATCCACTTCATGCTCACCGACCTGTTCGAGGGCGCGGGCCTCGACCGGTACGCCGCGTTCACCGAGGACATGGTCGACCTCGTGCTCGGCGAGGGCGGCTCGCTGAAGGCCGAGCACGGCACGGGCCGCGTGATGGCGCCGTACGTGCGCCGGCAGTACGGCGCCGAGCTGTATGCGGTGATGCGCGAGCTGAAGGGGCTGGTCGACCCGAGCGGAATGCTCAACCCGGGCGTCATCATCACCGACGACCCGGCCGTGCACCTGAAGGACATCAAGCGCACCCCCACCATCGAGGTCGAGGCCGACCGGTGCGTCGAGTGCGGCTACTGCGAGCCGGTCTGCCCGAGCCGCGACCTCACCCTCACCCCGCGGCAGCGCATCGTGGTGAAGCGCGCCATCGCCTCCGCCGTCGAGGCGGGTGACGACGCACTTGCGGAGTCGCTCGAGCGCGACTACGACTACCAGGGCGTGCAGACCTGCGCGGTCGACGGCATGTGCCAGACCGCCTGCCCGGTGCTCATCAACACCGGCGACCTCGTGCGACGGTTGCGCAAGACCGAGCACACCGCGGTCGAGAAGAAGGTGTGGAAGACGGCCGCCCAGCACTGGGGCAGCACCACCCGCATCGCGAGCACGGCGCTCACCATCGCGGAGAAGCTGCCCGACCCGGTCGTCACCGTGCCGAACCGGCTGGGCCGGGCGGTCGTGGGCGACGACGTGCTGCCGCTGTGGTCGGGCGAGCTCCCCGCCGGCGGGGCGCGGCGATCCCGCCCGGCGTTGCCGCCGGCCGCAGCGGCAGTGGCCGAGGCGGTGTACGTGCCGGCCTGTGTGAACGCGATGTTCGGCCCGGCGTCCGACCCCTCGGGGGCGACCGGGCCGGGAGTGCAGCGGAGCTTCGAGGAGCTGTGCGAGCTGGCGGGGGTGCAGGTTCTGATCCCGGCCGACATCGACTCGCTCTGCTGCGGCACCCCGTGGTCGTCGAAGGGGCTGCCCGACGGCGCGTCGATCATGCGGCAAAGGGTGCTGGCGTCGCTGCGCTCGGCGACGCGCGACGGCGAGCTGCCGATCGTCTGCGACGCCTCCTCGTGCACCGAGGGGCTCCTGCACACGATCGAGGCCGATCCGGCGGTCGCCGCGGGGGCGAAACGGATGCGCGTGGTCCACGTGGTCGAC
>BADC01000408.1 GCA_000333435.1 Corynebacterium-like bacterium B27
CGCGTAGATGTTCCACATAAGCTTGACCGCTCGGGCGGTGAGCGCCTCGACGTCGGGCTCGTACCGCAGAGATTGTGAAACCATCCCAAAATCCTAGGAGGATCGTTAGGAATTGTCCCGGGGTTTTGGGAATCCCCGCACATGTGAGTCTTGATTCGTGACAGAGCAGTCACCCGAGACCCCACGGGAGAAGCCAATGACGGCCATTCAGCAGATCGAAGCAGACCTCACCGTCCCGACCCCCGCCCTGATCGACGACATCAGCCGCCTCGACGGCGACATCATGGTGCTCGGCGTCGGCGGCAAGGTCGGGCCGAGCGTCGCCATCATGGCGCGCCGCGCCATCGTCGAGGCGGGCGTCGACAAGCGCGTCTACGGGGTCGCCCGGTTCAGCGACCCGGCCGCCCGGGAGTCGCTCGAGAGCTACGGCGTCGACGTCGTGCCGGCCGACCTCACCGACGACCTGGAGCTCGACGGGCTCCCCGAGGCCCGCAACGTCATCTTCATGGCGGGCAACAAGTTCGGCACCACCGGCAACGAGCACCACACGTGGATGATGAACTCCTACCTGCCGGGCCGGGTGGCGCAGCGCTTCCGCGACTCCCGCATCGTGGCGTTCTCCACCCTGGTGACCTACCCGCTCGCCGACGTCTCGACGGGCGGTTCACGCGAGTCGGATGCGCCCGGCCCGATCGGCGAGTACGCCATGTCGTGCCTCGGCCGGGAGCGCATCTTCGAGCACTTCGCCCTGAAGCACGAGACCCCGCTCCTGATCTTCCGCCTCGGCTACTCGATCGAGACCCGGTACGGCGTGCTGCAGGAGATCGCGCAGGCCGTGCACGACGGCACCCCGATCCCGCTCGCCATGGGTCACGCCAGCGTCATCTGGCAGCGCGACGTCGCGGAGTACGCCATCCGTTCGCTGCACCTGGCCAGCACGCCGCCGCGCCGGCTGAACATCACCGGCCCCGAGATCGTCTCGATCCGCTGGCTCGCCGAGAGGTTCGGCGAGCGCTTCGGCACCCTCCCGGTGTTCGACGGCGTCGAGTCCGGCACGGCCTACGTGATGGACGGCTCCGCGCAGCAGGCCGAGTTCGGCTTCCCGTCGACGACGCTGGCGCAGATGATCGAGCGGGTCGGCGACTGGGTCGCCGCATCCGGCCCCACCATCGGCAAGCCCACCAAGTCCAGCAGCGCAACGGCGAGTTCTGAGGCGCGCCCGATGACGAACCCGCCACCGCAGCCACCCAGCTCGCGAGGGACGGGGACGGCGGAACCCCCGCTGCACCGCCCCGCTGGAGGGGCCGGAACGCCTGGGCCAAGAACCACCGGTGAATCATCACGCTGGGCGTCGCGGTCTTGGTGTCCCTCGCCTGGCAGGCGATCGCCGTGCTGTTCGACCTGCCCACGTACATCCTGCCGACCCCGGTCGACGCGGCGGAGTCGCTCTGGACCAACCGCGACGAGCTGTGGGCCGCCACCCTGGTCACCACGGGCGAGGTGCTCGCCGGCTTCAGCATCGCGGTCGTCATCAGCATCCCGGTGGCCATGCTCCTCGTCTCGTTCCGCTGGTTCGAGACGGTGGTGTACCCGTTCATCGTGCTGCTGCAGACCGTGCCGAAGATCGCGCTGGCACCGCTGTTCGTGGTGTGGTTCGGCTTCGGCATCCTGCCGAAGGTGCTCGTGACCTTCCTGATCTGCTTCTTCCCGATCCTCCTCGACACCATGACGGGGCTGCGCTCGTCGAACCCCGACATGGCGAGCCTCGTGCGCTCGATGGGCGGCGGGACGTGGGCGATCTTCCGCAAGGTGCGGTTGCCGGCCGCGCTCCCCCACGTGTTCGCCGGCGTGAAGGTGGCCATCACCCTGGCCGTGGTCGGTGCGGTGGTGGGTGAGTTCGTCGGTGCCACGCAGGGGCTCGGCTATCTGCTCCTGCGTGCGAACGCGAACCTCGACACGCCCCTGCTGTTCGCCGCGATCGCGATCCTCACGGTTCTCGGTCTCGTGCTCTACTACGCCGTCTCCCTGGTGGAGCGGCTCGTCATCCCGTGGCACGTCTCCCAGCGCGCCGAGGGCACCGTCACCACCGGCCCGGCCGTCTGAGCCGGCGACCATCCTGCCCAGCACCACACCCCGCATCCGCATCCGCATCCGCATCACCTCAATCTCAAAGGAGAGATCCGTGAACAAGAAGCCCGCCTGGCTGGCGTCCATCGCCCTCACCGGTTCTGCAGCACTCGCCCTCGCCGCCTGCTCCGCCGCGAGTCCGGCCGGCACCCCCGCCGCCACCGGCAGCGACGAACTCGACGTCCTGCCGATCCGCCTGAACTGGACCTTCGAGGCCGCCGACCACCCGTGGTTCTTCGCCGGCATGGCGGAGGGCATCTACGCCGAACACGGCATCGAGCTGCAGCCGCAGGAGGGCACGGGCTCGGCCTCCACCCTCCAGCTGGTGGCATCGGGAAGCGACCCGGTCGGGCTGGTGGATGCGGGAACGATGATGGGCGGGGTCGGCAAGGGCCTCCCCGTTCAGGCGGTCTGCGTGCTGGCTCAGCGCAACCCGATGTCGGCGATCTTCCCCGCATCCGCCGGTATCACGAGCCTCGACGACCTCAAGGGCAAGACGATCGCCGTGACCCCCGGCGACTCGCTGTCGCAGATCTTCCCGGCCGTGCTCGCGGCCAACGGCCTGGGCGAGAGCGACGTGAACATGGTCGGGCTCGCCGACCCGGCGGCGAAGCAGAGCTCGGTGCTGACCGGCGCATCCGACGCCTTCCTCGGCTACTACACGCTGCAGCTGCCCGCGATCGAGCAGACCTCGGGTGAGGACATGGATTACCTCGCGTTCTCCGACCTCGGTGTCGACACGCTCAGCATGGGCATCGTCGTGAACAAGGCGTGGGCCGCCGACAACGAAGACCTGCTGACGCGCTTCGTCGCGGCCACCCAGGAGGCGGCGCAGTTCGTGGTCGACAACCCCGAGAAGGCCGCCGACGACTTCGTGGCCGGAGTGCCGAGTTTCGACCGGGAGCTCGCGCTCACGCAGATCGACGCCGCCGTGCCGCTCCTGCACACGAAGGCCACCGAGGGATCGCCGATCTGCGAGACCGATGAAGCCGACTGGGCAGCCACGCAAGACGTGCTGTCGACCTACTCCGGGCTCACCCCGGCCGCGTCGCTCGACGCGTACTACACCAATGACTACATCAAGTGAGCAGGCCGACGGCATGAGCATGGCGGACATCAGGGACTCGGCGCCGGTCGCGGCGACGGGCACGCAAATCGACGTACGCGGACTCGAGATCGAATACGAGACGAGCGGCGGGCCCGTGCACGCCCTCGGCCCGATCGACCTCACCATCGGGGCCGGCGAGTTCGTCTCGGTGGTCGGGCCGTCCGGCTGCGGCAAGTCGACGCTGCTCAAAGCCGTCGCCGGCCTCATCCGCCCGAGCGCCGGCGGCGTCTCGATCGGCGGAGCGCCCATCACGAAGCCGCACAGCGACCTGGGCATCGTGTTCCAGAACCCGTTGCTGATGGATTGGCGCTCGGTGCTCTCGAACGTGCTGCTGCAGGCCGAGATGCGGTCGATGCCCAAGCAGCAGGCCACGGCGAAGGCCAAGGCGCTGCTCGCGCAGGTCGGGCTCGCGGGCTTCGAGAACCGCCGGCCGCACGAGTTGTCGGGCGGCATGCAGCAGCGCGTCGGCATCTGCCGCGCCCTCCTGCACGAGCCGCCGCTCATCATGATGGACGAGCCGTTCGGGGCCCTCGACGCCCTCACCCGCGAGCAGATGTGCTATGACCTGCAAGACCTGTGGCTCGAGCGGCGGCCCACCGTCCTCTTCATCACGCACTCCATCTCGGAGGCGACGCTGCTCTCCGATCGCGTGATCGTGATGTCGAAGCGGCCCGGCCAGATCCTCGCGGAGTACGAGATGACGCGGCCTCGGCCCCGCCTGCTCGACGACGACGAGCATCCGGAAGTCGACCGGGTCAGCCGCGAGA
Organism: Corynebacterium-like bacterium B27; assembly: GCA_000333435.1. Taxonomy (GTDB): domain Bacteria; phylum Actinomycetota; class Actinomycetes; order Actinomycetales; family Microbacteriaceae; genus Herbiconiux. Next base: position 4,003 of record BADC01000408.1, read on the forward strand.
TCCGGCGCCTGCTCGGCGTCACCGACCACGCCACCACGAAGAAGGCATCATGAGACTCATCTCCATCGACCAGAGCGGATTCGCGGCGGCGGCCCTGGTGGCGGCCGCAGCTGACGGCACCGAGCTGGCGCTGCCCCTCGAGGCGGCTCGCAACGGCGCGGCCGCGCCCGTCCGGCTCTCGATGAACGAGGTGCTCGAGGACTGGCCGTTCTGGAGCGAGCGGCTGCCGACCGTGCAGGCCGAGGCGCCGCGCGACTTCTGGCGGCCGGTCAGCGAGCTCGAGGTGCTGGCGCCGGTTCCGCAGCCGCGTTCCATCATCTGCATCGGCCTGAACTACCGCGACCACGCCACCGAGACCGGCGCCGCCATCCCTACCCAGCCCGTCGTCTTCGCCAAGCACCGCTCGTCGGTGGTCGGCAGCGGAGCGGCCATCGCCCTGCCGAATTCGTCGACCGAGGTCGACTACGAGGCGGAGCTGGCGGTGGTGATGGGTCGCCGCGTGGTCAACGCGACGCCGCGCGAGGCCCTGCGGGCGGTGGCCGGCTACACCGTGATGAACGACGTCAGTGCCAGGGACTGGCAGGCTCGCACGAGCCAGTGGATGACGTCGAAGTCGTTCCCCACGTTCGGCCCGATGGGCCCGGCGTTGGTGACGGCCGACGAGCTCGGCGACGCGCGGGGGCTGCGCATCGGCCTCCGGGTGAACGGCGAGACGCTGCAGGATTCCTCGACCGACGAGATGATCTTCGGCGTCGGCGAGCTGATCAGCCACCTCTCCCAGTTCTGGCCGGTCGAGCCGGGCGACGTCATCGCCACCGGAACGCCGGCGGGGGTGGGGTTCACGCGCACTCCGCCGGTGTTCCTGCACGACGGCGACGAGGTCGAGGCCCACATCGAGGGCATCGGCGTGCTGCGCAATCCGGTCGTGCCGGCCGG
>BADC01000407.1 GCA_000333435.1 Corynebacterium-like bacterium B27
CGGTGGCCGGCCAGGAGCACCGGGCGCTGCCGACCGCGGCGGGCTGGCTGTGCATCGGCGTCGCCGGGCTGGCGGTGCTGGTGGGGCTGTGGCTGATCATCCCGCAGTTCCATCCGTGAGGTGACCGGCCAGGCGGTCTCCGCGCCCGGTTGCATCGTGCTCGGGAGCGATTAAGCTCGAAGCGATGCTGCCACTGACCGAGTCGGAGATCCGCGCCTCATTCACCAACACGAGCCCGCAGGAGCTCGCGCGCATGACCCTCCCGGGCCTGCACGAGATCGTCTGGGAAGACCGGGAGTTCCTCGGCTGGCGGGACGCGCACGCCATCCACCGCGGCTACATCGTGTTCTGGCGCGACGACCGCCCGGTCGGCATCATGCTGAAGGCGGCCGGGTCCCGGATGCGCCCCGGCATCTCGGCGATGTGCTCGCTCTGCCGCACGCCGCTCCCCGGTGGGCAGGTGACGCTGTTCACCGCCCCGCGGGCCGGGCAGGCGGGCATCGACGGCAGCACCATCGGCACCTACATCTGCAGCGACCTCACCTGCTCGATGCTCATCCGCGTGGTGCCGCCGAAGTCGGACATGCAGCCCGACCCCGCCGAGCTCATCGCGGCGCGGGCGCAGGGCCTCAGCTCACGCCTGAACTCGTTCACCGACGACGTGCTGCGCTGACCCGCGGCCGCGGGCCGCGACCTCAGCCGTCGTTCTCTTCGAGGGTGGCCTCGTCGGTGTCGATCTCGGCGTCGGGGTCTTCGGGTTCGTCGGCCAGGGTGGCGTCCACCCCCGACGGGATCGCGTCGGTGGTCGGCCCGTTGCCGACGACGCCCTGGCCGTCGGGGTAGCCCGCGCCGTCGGGGTACTCGATGTCGCTGAGGTCGACGGGCTCGTCGTTCTTGTCGTTCATGGGGCTCCTCCCGGCTCGGCCGATCACGCTCTGTGCATCGACCGTCTGAATCAACCGTGTGCCAGCAACTTAACCACGATCACGATCGCAGCGAACACCAGTTCCCCGGCGAACACCGCGAGCTTGGCCCACCAGGGCAGCTCCGCCCGCGCGACGGCGGCGAACGCCACCGCAGCGAGGCCCAACGCCATCGCCCCGACGGCGAAGACCAGTGCCGTGGTGACGTCGAGCCAGCCGATGCCGGCGGCGGCGAGCACCGCCAGCGGCACCACGGCGGTGGTGAGCGCCGAACCCGAGACGCCGATGAAACCCGCCATCGCCCGTGCGCTCGGCAGCCGGGCGCCCACGGCGAGCTCGGCGATGACGTCGGCGAAGAACCCGGCGAGCACGGCGCCGAGCACACCGATGAGGAGGGCGGCCGCGATGGTCCACGCGCCCGCCTCCTCGGCGTGGGCGCCGAAGGCGAGAAGCACCGCGAGGCCGGTGAACGCGATGTAGACCCGCTCCCGGATGCGCGGACGCACCTCCTCGACCTCGGCCAGCCGGGGTGCTCTGCGGGGTCGGGGTGAGCGCGCATCCATGCCCTCATTCTGCCGCGACCGGCAGGGACGGGAAGACCCGCAGCGATGACCGGGAACACGAAAACCCCCGGTTTCCCGGGGGTTTTCGGTGTTGTGACCCCAGCGGGATTTGAACCCGCGTTACCGCCGTGAGAGGGCGACGTCCTAGGCCGCTAAACGATGGGGCCGTTCAGACAACTCATCGAGTATGCCACACTCCGCAACCCTTCTCAAAATCGCCGGGCGCCTCGCCGGCTCGACGTCGGCCGGCCTCAGACGAGCACGGCGAGCGCGCCGGGCACCAGCTCGACCGTGAGCGGCAGCGGCCCGAAGCGCTCCCCGTCGGCGTAGCCGACGATGCCCGGCGCGTCGACCGTCACCGTCCGCCCGCGCACGAACTCGACGATCTCGAGCCCGGCGTGCGTGCCCGAGAAGACCTTCGGGAACAGGCGGATGAACCGCAGCCGCGACACCGGCTTCACGATGAACACGTCGAGCAGACCGTCGTCGAGCCTCGCGTCGGGTGCGACCCGCATGCCGCCGCCGATCGTGGTGTTGTTCGCCACGGCAAGCAGGCACGAGTCGACCTCGCGCCGCTCCCCGTCGATCACGAGTTCGTAGCGGCGCGTGCGCAACGTCACGAGCTCGGCGACGAGCGCGACCACGTAGCGGGAGGCACCGGTCGGGAAGCGCATCCCGTTCGCCCGCTCGTTCACCCGCGCGTCGAAGCCGGCCGAGAGCACACCCGCGAACCAGCGGGGCGGCTGCGAGGCGTCCGCGCCGGTGACCCGGGCGGCGTCGACCACCCGCGGCGCGCGCTCGAGGGCGTCGCCGAGCGCGGCGATCGCCGCGTCGTGGTCGCCGGTCGGGATGCCGACGCCGGCCGCGAAATCGTTGCCCGTGCCGGCGGGCACGATGCCGAGCGGGATGTCCGTGCCGGCCACCAGGTTCACCCCGAGGTTCACCATGCCGTCGCCCCCGACCACGACCAGCGCGTCGGTCGGGTGCGTCAGCGCATCCTGAGCCACCCGCACCAGTCCGTCGAAGTCGGGCGCGCTCAGCGGCACCACGTCGTGCCCGCGCTGCTTCAGGGCGGCGACGGTGGCCGGCCCGACCGAGCGGGTCGCTCCGAATGAGGCGTTGGGGTTGATGGCGACGACGATCCGCTTCGGAGGGGTGCCCATACCGACCGATTATTCCCCAACTTGCAGAACGCGATGCGCGGGTGTTGAGTCGGGAAACATGAGACTCACGAAATTCGAACACGCCGCCCTCCTGCTCGAACAGTCCGGCAAGAAGCTCTTCGTCGATCCGGGAGTCTTCACCACCCCGATCACGGAGGCGGCCGAGACAGTGGCCGTCGTGATCACCCATGAGCACCAGGATCACTGGACGCCCGAGCAGCTGAACCGCATCCTGGACGCCTCCCCCGACGCGCGTCTCATCGGGCCCGAGGGCGTCGTGACGGCGGCGGCCGAGGCCGGCCTCACGGTCGAGCAGGTGCAGCCGGGTGACGCGCTCGAGGTGGGGCCGTTCCGCCTGCGCTTCTTCGGGGGGCGGCACGCGGTCATCCACTCGTCGATCCCCGTGGTCGACAACGTCGGCGTGCTCATCAACGAGGTGCTGTACTACCCGGGCGACTCGTTCGCCGTGCCGGAGGGAGTGGCCGTCGACCTGCTCGCGGCCCCCGCCGGGGCGCCGTGGCTGAAGATCGGCGAGGCGATGGACTACGTGCTCGAGGTGGCGCCCCGGCGCGCCTTCGGCACCCACGAGATGGTGCTCTCGGTGGCGGGCAAGAACATGGCGGCCGACCGCCTGGCCTGGGCCACCGAGCAGGGCGGCGGCGAGTACGTCGCCCTCCAGCCCGGCGACACCCTCGACCTCTGACTGCTCAGGGGGCCAGGGGCGGGGGCGTCGCGATGCCGAAGACGTCGCGGAGGGCCGTGCGCGCGGCGTGCCAGCCGGCCATGCCGTGCACGCCTGGGCCGGGCGAGGTCGAGGCCGAGCACAGGTACACCCCGCCGAGCGGTGTGCGCCACGGCGTGCCCGAGAGCACCGGGCGCGCTACCAGCTGCCCCACCGAGGCGGCGCCGCTCGCGATGTCGCCATCGATGTAGTTGGGGTTGTAGAGCTGCATCGCCGAGGCGGGAATGGCTGCCGATGCCACGATGCGGTCGCGGAAGCCGGGCGCGTACTGCTCGATGCGCGCGGTGACCGCATCCGTCATGTCGCGACCGGATGCCCGGGGCACATGCGTGTACGCCCAGAGCACGGTGTGCCCGGCCGGCGCCCGAGAGGGGTCGAAGCCGCTCGGCTGTGAAACGAGCACATAGGGCTGCTTCGGATGCACACCCCGGGCGAGTTGGCGCTCCCCCGCGTCGATCTCGGCGGCGCTGCCCCCGATGTGCACCGTGCCGGCGCGCGCCACCTCGGCGTTCGCCCAGGGCACGGGCCCGTCGAGCACGTAGTCGACCTTCGCAGCCGCGTTGCCGTAGCGGAACCGGCGCAGCACGCTGCGGTAGCCGTTCGGCAGCAGGTCGCCGGCGATGCCGTCGAGGGCGCGCGGCGTCACATCGAGCAGCACCGCGTGCGCACTCGGCAACTCCCGCAGCGAGTGGACGCGCGTCTCGGTCACGAGCTCGCCCCCGTTCGCGCGCAGATCGGCGACCAGGGCGTCGACGATCGCCTGCGATCCGCCGACCGGGATCGGCCAGCCCCCCGGCGCGTGCGCCAGCATGCCGAGCAGCAGACCCGCGGCCCGGGCGCCGAGCGAGGCCACCGGCCCGATCGAGTGGGCACTCACCCCGGCGAGGAGGGCGCCGGCCTCTTCGGTGCGGAAGCCGGCGTCGGCCGCGCGGGCCGAGGCGAGCATCCGCAACCCCATCGCGGTGGCGGCGAACGGATGCTTCGGCCCGCGCAGAATGGGCGACATCGCGAAATCGACCACGGCGTCGCGCTCCATCAGCAGCGGCTCGAACAGGCGCCGCCACGCCGCACCGTCGGCTCCGAGGCCCTCGGCGGTGCGCTCGAGGTCATGCCAGGCGAGCGCAGCGCGGCCGCCGTCGAGCACCTGGGCGTACGACACCTCGGGCGTGACGAAGTCGACGCGCCGGTCGATGCCGAACGCGCGGAAGAACGGTGAGGCGAAGGCCATCGGATGCACGGCCGAGCACACGTCGTGCAGGTGCCCCGGCAGCGTGAGCTCCGCCGAGCGCGATCCGCCGCCCGCCGTCCCCGCCGCCTCGAATACGCGCACCGAGAGGCCGGCCTTGGCCATCGTGACGGCCGCGGCGAGCCCGTTCGGCCCGCTGCCGACCACCACCACGTCGACCGGCCCCGAGCTCATTCCGTCAGACTATCCCCGCCGCCCGCCTGTCGCTTCCGCCGGGCCCACTCCGCGCCGGGCTACCCCTTGGCTCGCGCTCGTGCCCGGGCGCGCAGCACCGTGCCGACGGCGTAGGCCGCAGCGCCCGCGACGAGCAACGCGATCGCCCACGGCAGCACGCCGTTCACCGAGAGCCCCGTGTTCGCCAGCACGGCGGGTTTCGCCGGCGCCGCCGAGACGGTGAGCGTGACCGGCGCGCTCGTCGACTCGACGAAGTTCGCGTCGCCGAGGAAGCGCGCCGTGATGGCCCCGCTGCCCGCCGAGTTCGGCGTGAGGGTCGCGGTGGCGGTGCCGGTGGCCGAGACGGTGGCGTCACCGAGGTGCTGCGACCCGCGGTAGAAGGCCACCGTGCCCGTCGGGACGACGTCGGTGGCTGAGCCGACCGCGGCCGTGAGCGTCACCGCCGCCCCCACCCGAACGCTCGTCGGGGCGACCGTCAGCGTGGTGGTGGTCGGCGCCTTGGCGATGCTGAGCGTCGTCTCGGCCGAGGAGGGTGTGAACGGCGAGATGTCGGCCGGCACGAACGCCGCGGAGACCGGATGCACGCCCGCAGGATAGGGCGCCGTCAGCGTGAACACGGCCGCACCGTCGACCACCGGCGCGCTGAGCGGGGTGTCGGTGCCGAGCTGCAGCG
>BADC01000406.1 GCA_000333435.1 Corynebacterium-like bacterium B27
GGCATCAGCCAGGACGTCGACGTCTGGGGCTATCAGCAGCGCGGCCTGCGCTCGCGTGGCTACAAGCGCGACTACCTTGCCTGGCAGGAGCGGC
>BADC01000405.1 GCA_000333435.1 Corynebacterium-like bacterium B27
GTTGCGCGCCACGGTGAGGAGCCAGCCCTCGGGGTTGTCGGGCACGCCGGCGTCGGGCCAGGTGCGCAGGGCGCGCTCGAAGGCGTCGGCCAGCGCATCCTCGGCCGCCGCGATGTCACGCGTGGGTGCCGCGAGCACCGCGAGCAGCCGCCCGTACGACTCGCGCGCCACGAGCTCGGCGCGCTCCCGCGCCGCCGCGTTCACGCCAGCTCGTGCCAGGCCCCGTCGGTGAACGAGATGGCGGTGGGCCGGATCTCGATCACCCCGTACTGCGCGCCCGGGCATTTCTCGGCCCAGGCGATCGCCGCGTCGAGGTCGGCGACCTCGATCACGAAGGTGCCGGCCAGCTTCTCCTTGGTGTCGGCGAACGGGCCGTCCTGCACCTGCAGCGAACCGTCGCGGAGCGTCACCGTGGTCGACGCCGCCACCGGCTGCAGGATGTCGGCCAGCACCAGCACCCCCGCCTCTTCGAGCGACTTCCCGTAGGCGTCGAACGCGGCGCGGAACGGCGCCATGTCCTCCTCGGTGACGCCCGCATCCTGGGCTTCCTGGTTGATGAGGAGCAGTGAGTAGCGCATGATGAGCCCTTCCGTAGGTCACGTTAGCGGTCGCCGGTTGCGACCTCTACTGTGCTGACGATCGAGCGCACGCCCGATCGACACGTCCGCCCACATCGACACCCCAGCGGCCCGCGTGCCAGCATGGAGGCATGGCCACCTCGCTCCACATCACGGGCAACACCGACGCCGACGCGCTGCTCTCCGCCGACCCGCTCGCCCTGCTCCTCGGCATGCTGCTCGATCAGCAGATCGCGATGGAGACGGCGTTCGAAGGCCCCCTGAAGATCCGCGACCGGGTCGGGTCGCTGGATGCGCAGACGCTCGCCGCCTACGACCCGGATGCCCTGGTGGAAGTGTTCCGGCAGACACCGGCCGTGCACCGCTTCCCCGGATCGATGGCCGCCCGGGTGCAGGCGCTCTGCGCCGCCCTCGTCGAGGACTGGGGTGGTGACGCCTCGGCGGTGTGGACCCGGGACGCCCCCGACGGCGCGACCGTGCTGAAGCGCCTCGAGTCGCTGCCCGGCTTCGGCGCCCAGAAGGCTCGCATCTTCCTGGCCCTGCTCGGCAAGCAGTACGGCGTGCAGCCGGCCGGCTGGCGGGAGGCGGCAGGCCCCTACGGCGAGGAGGGTTCGTTCCGCTCGGTGGCCGACATCGTCGACGCCGACTCGCTCACACGGGTTCGCGAGACGAAGCGAGCGGCGAAGGCCGCCGCGAAGAAGTAGGCGCGATCGAGCTCACCCCCGCGTAGCGCTGCAGCACCAGGCCGCGCAGGGCGGCGGCGGCCGCGCCGCGCGCCCAGTCCTCGAAGGTGTGGGGGCGGATGACGATGCGGCAGTTGCCCGCCGCGCCGAACGCGTGCGCACCGAAGGCCGCCCGCAGCCGCTGATCGTACAGGTCGTAGTCGGCCACGGCTTCACCCGTGATCACCACGATCTCCGGACCGGTGAGGTTGGCGACGGTGGCGATGGCGGTGCCGATGACCGTGCCGGCTCGGTCGAAGGCCTCGATGGCCGCCGGCTCCCCGGCGTGCGCGAGCGCCACGGCGTCGTCGATCGAGGCCACGGGCGTCGGCTGCGCCGACGCGACCGCCCGCACGATGGCGCTCGACCCCGCGACGGCTTCGACGCAGCCGCGCCGCCCGCAGGTGCAGACGTACTGCTCCGAGGTGAGTGGCAGGTGCCCGATCTCGCCCGCCACGCCGAACGCGCCCTCCACGACCTCGCCGTTCACGTGCAGGCCGCAGCCGATGCCTGAGCCGATCGTGACGATGGCGAACGACCCGGTGCCGACCCCCACCCCGAACCAGTGCTCGGCGATGGTGAGTGCCCGCACGTCGTTCTCGATCAGCACCTCGACCCCCAGGCGCGAGCGCAGCGCGGCGCCGAGCGGTTCGTCGGCCCAGCCGAGCAGCGCCGACTCGCGCACCACCCCGCCCGCGGTGTCGACGTCGCCCGAGACGGCGACGCAGATGCCCGCGAGCCGCTCGGCGCGCTCGCCCAGCAACTCCGAGAGCCGCCGCGCCACCTCGGCGATCGAGTCGACCATCGAGGCGAAGCCGGTGTCGACCACCGCCAGATGCGCGCTGACCAGGATGCCCGCCGTCAGGTCGGTGGCGACGCCGATGATGTCGCCCGGGTTCACCTTGATGCCGAGCGTGATGATCGACTCCGGCACGACCCGGACCGGGCTGGCCGGGCGCCCCGGCAGTCCGTTCCCGTTCCCGCTCCCCGTCCCGGTCCCGGCGGGCTCGTGGCGGTCGGCCACGAGCCCGGCCGCGACCATCGGCGCCACCGCCTTGGTGATCGCCGCCTGCGAGAGGCCGGTGAGCCGCGCGACATCCGTGCGCGACAGCGGCCCCCGGGTGAGGATGCGCGTGAACACGTCCACCGCCGCGGGCGAGGCGGTGCGCAGCAGGTCGACGGCGTCGGTCACAGTACGCATTCTGGCCCCTTTCCGCGGCGGTGACGACCTGGGCGACTACTCGCCCAGGATCTCCTTCGTCTTCTCGGTCATCTCCGGGAACACGTCGTCGCCGCGCTCACCGGAGAAGTAGGCCTCGAACAGCGGCTGGATGGTGTCGACGATCTCCTGCCCGTTCACCGTCGGCGGGGCCGGGTAGACCTCGCCGTTCTGCAGGGCGTTCGTGAAGACCGAGAGGTCGACGCCCTGCTTCAGCTGCGCATCCGCCGCGGCCTGCATCGAGGAGGCGATGGAGGGCAGGAAGGTGCCGTCGGCGCCGGCCACCGACTGGCAGTCCTCGGAGCCCATGTACGAGACCCACTTCCAGGTGGCGTCGAGGTTCTTCGTGCCGGAGTAGATGTTGTTGGCGTTCGAGTTGCTGATGACCGACCGGCCGTCGGGGCCCTCGACCGTCGGGGCGATGCCGACCTTGAGGTCGGTGAGCTTGGCGAAGGTGGTCGCATCCCACGAGCCGCCCTCGACCATCGCCACCTTGCCCGAGCCGAGCTGCTCGGTGCCCGACACGGTGAACGCGCCGAAGGCGGGCGAGAAGCCGCGCTCGGCGAGCGACGAGACGTAGTCCATGGTCTTCACGAAGTCGGGGTCGTCGTACTCGAACTGCGACGGCCAGGCGGGCTTGTCGCCGAGGCGCCAGCCGGTCGAGGAGGCGAACGCGTTCCACGAGGTCTGCCCGTTGAAGTCGCCCGAGCCGAGGCTGCCGATGCCGTAGGTGGCGACCTTGGTCTTGTCGAAGCCGGGCTCGTCGCCGCGCACGCCGTTCTCGTCGATGGTGAGGTGGGCGACGATCGTGTCGAAGCTGCCGCCGTCGTCGGGGTTCCAGGTCATGGTGGCGAGGTCGTCGTCGGTGAGCCCCGCATCCGCCACCGCCTGCTCGTTGAAGTAGAACGCGGCCGAGGCCCAGTCGAGCGGCAGGCCGTACTGCTTGCCGTCGGTGTACTTCCAGGAGTCGACGCCCACCGCGAACTTCGACAGGTCGAAGTCGTTGTCCTTGATGAGGTCGTCGAGCGCCATGATCTGGCCCTGCCCGGCATAGGCGCCGAGCAGCGGCACGCTGTTCTGGAAGGCGTCGGGCGCGCTGCCCGAGACGAAGCCGGCGGTGAGCTTGGTGAAGTAGTCGTCGACCGCGTACTGCGAGATCTTCACGTCGATGCCGGGGTTGGCCTCCTGAAAGCCGGGGATGCACTTCTCTACGAGGCGGC
>BADC01000404.1 GCA_000333435.1 Corynebacterium-like bacterium B27
GACGGGCNCGGTGTCGTGATGCGGAGCTTCCCGAACTACATCCCGCTGCCGGAGCGGATCGTGCTGCGCATCCTCGAGGCGCTCGAGCCGCTGCCGTACGACCGGGTGTACAGCGCGTTCCGCAGCATCGACGCGGATGCGCCCGCGGTGGTGCGGCGCAGCCTCACCCGCTACGTCGCGTGGCTGCGGGGCGACGAGCCCGAGTGAGGCGGCCCGCACGTTAGCCGCCGCCCGTGCCGCGCCGAGGGCGTCGGGGCGATGAGTTACTAACGGAATGCGGGGGAGTGACGCCCTGGAGCGCGCCACTCGTGCTCATTCCGGTAGTAACTCATCAGCTTTTGCGCGCAGGTGGGCGCGAAGGCGGGCGTCGGTGGTGAGGGTGATGGCGCGCTCGTAGGCGGCGCGCGCGTCCTGGGGGCGCCCGGCCGCCGCGAGCAAGTGGGCGCGCGTGGCCCAGGCCGGCTGGAACCGCTCGAGCGCCTCGGCGGCCAGGGCGTCGAGGTGGGCGAGGCCTGCCTCGGGACCCTCGACCTCGGCGATCGTCGCGGCGAGCGAGACCTGCGCGCCGAGTGTCGGCGCCACCCGCACGAGCGCCTCGTTCAGCAGGCGGAGGGTGCGCCAATCCGTCTCGCCGGTCGCCGCCCGGGCGCAGTGCACCGACTGCATCGCCGCCTCCAGCTGGAAGCGTCCGAAGCCCGACGGCGCGACCGCGAGGGCGTGGGCCCGGCGCAGGTGGGACTCGCCGCGCGCGATGAGGGCCGCGTCCCACCGATCCGGGTCCTGCTCGGTGAGCGGCACGTGCTCACCCGCAGGCCCGGTGCGCGCAGACGTGCGGGCGAGCGAGAGGCAGATCAGGGCGGCCAGGCCCTGCACCTCCGGCTCCTCGGGCAGCAGCCGGGCGAGTGTCGTGGCGAGGTAGAGCGCCTCCCCGGCGAGCGATTCGCGGAGCGTCGTCCCCGAGACCCGCTGCCAGTCGATGGCGTAGCACCCGTAGACCGCCTCGAGCACGGGCGGCAGCCGCCTGGCCATGGCCCCGCGGTCGGGCACCGCGAACGGAATCCCCGCCGCGCGGATGCGCCGCTTCGCCCGCACCAGCCGCTGCGCCATGGCGGGCGCCGGCAGCGCGAACGCCTCCGCGATCTGGGCGGACTCGAAGCCGAGCACGGTCTGCAGCATCAGGGCCGTGCGCACCGACGGATCGATGGCCGGATGCCCGCACACGAACAACAGCTCGAGGCGCTTGTCGGGCACGGCATCGAGATCCCGACCGCCGCCGACACGAAGTTCTGCACGGCCAGCCCGATGAGCTGCACGGTGTAGCCCATCGTGACGTCGGGCGAGTAGGACTGCCAGTTCGTGTTGGTGACGAACGAGATCGCCGTGTTGAACGACAGGCCCTCCGGCACGGCGGTGAAGCCGAGCGAATAGGGCAGCACGGCCTGCAGGCGCTGGATGAGGTAGACCAGCAGCACCCCGATCACGGAGAACGCGAGCACCCCGCGGAGGTAGGCGCCCCAGCTCTGCTCGGAGTCGGGGGCGACGCCGATCAGCCGGTAGAAGCCGCGCTCCACCCGGAGGTTCTTCGAGGAGGTGAAGGTGCGCGCGATGTAGTCGCCGAGCGGCCGGTGCAGGAGGCCGAGGGCGAGCGCGAGGGTCGCGAATTGCGCGACGGCGAGCCAGATCTCGAGGGCGGACACGTCAGAACCGCTCCGGCTTCACGAGGGCGTAGACGAGGTAGGCCACAGCCGCCACGCCCAGCACCACGGCCAGGACATCGATGCCGATCACAGCTTCTCGACTCCCCAGGCGACCAGGGCGACGAGACCG
>BADC01000403.1 GCA_000333435.1 Corynebacterium-like bacterium B27
GAGGCCCCGGAACTCCGGATGCCGCGACACCATCGTGGCGATCACCGTCGCGTCACGCGACCCGCGGCTGGTGAACCACTCGCCGATGATGGTCTCCGATTCGCCGCCGACGTTGCCCGGCACGCTCGCCATGTAGGAGTCGGAGGTGTCGATGAAGTCGCCGCCGCCGGCCGCATGGGCGTCGAGGATGGCGAGCGAGGTCTCGCGGTCGGCCGTCCAGCCGAACACGTTGCCGCCGAGGGAGAGTGCGAAGACGTCGAGGTCGCTGTCGCCGATGCGTGCCATGATCCGACGTTACTACGGGGCTGTGATACCAGCCGGGCAGTGCGCTTGACATTGACGCTGCGTCAACTCGTACGCTCGGTTCTGTTCGCACGGAGAGGAACGGAGAGGAGGAGGATCGCGATGGAGTGGCCCATCCAGGAGGTCGCCCGGCTGGCCGGCACGACGAGCCGCACGCTGCGGCACTACGCGCAGCTCGGTCTGGTCGAGCCGAGTCGCGTCGGCGCGAACGGCTACCGCTACTACGACGAAGCCGCTCTGGTGACCCTGCAGCGCGTGCTCCTGCTGCGCGCGCTCGGGCTCGGGCTCCCCGCCATCGCGGAGGTGCTGCGGGCCGAGACGGATGCGCCGGCGGCGCTCCGCCGTCACCTCGCGTGGCTGCAGAGCGAGCAGTCGCGGCTGGAGCGGCAGATCGCATCCGTGCGGGCGACGATCGAGACGATGGAGGGAGGTGATCAACTGATGGCAGAGAACATGTTCGACGGATTCGACCACACGCAGTACCAGGCGGAGGTCGAGCAGCGCTGGGGCGCGTCGGCCTACGCGGCGGGCGACCGCTGGTGGCGGTCGATGTCGGCGGAGGAGAAGGCGGCGTGGCAGGCCCGCGTGGCGCAGCTCGCCGCCGACTGGCGCCAGGCGGCCGAGCGCGGCCTCGACCCGGCCGGCGAGGAGGCGCAGGCGCTGGCACAGCGCCAGTTCGACTGGCTGGCCGGGGTGCCCGGCACACCCGGTCACGGCGCCGGCGGCCCGACCGCGGAGTACTTCGCGGGACTCGGCGAGCTGTACGTGGCCGACGAGCGCTTCGCCGCGAACTACGGCGGCGCATCCGGGGCCGCCTTCGTGCGCGATGCCCTGGCGGCCTACGCGGCCGCCCACCTCGCGTAACCCCGCCCCTCGCGTAGGCGGGTCAGCGGAGGGGTTTGCGCATCTCCAGCTCGCGCAGGGTGCGGTCGAGGGGGTACGGGCGGGTGACGCCGGTCTCGACGAAGCCGCGCTTGCGGTAGGCCGCGACGGCACGTGGGTTGGCCTCGTTCACCTCGAGGCTCAGCGTGTCGCCGCGGTCGCGGGCCCAGTCCTCGATGCGGGAGAGGAGCGCATCCGTCACCCCCGCAGCCTCCCCGCGGTGATCGGGGGCGACGTAGACGCCGTAGAGGAACGCCGCCGGTGCCCCGTGCGGCACCTTCGACATCATGGTGCCCACCCAGCGGCCGCTCGCCGTGATGGCGGCCACCGTGATCGAGTCGGCCGACGACCCGTCGCGGGCCCAGGCCCGCCACTCCCACTCGCGCCGGCAATGCGCGTGCTCGAGCGTCTCGAGGTAGGCGAGTGGGGTGTCGGTGAGCATCTCGAGGCGGAGCGTGCGCACATCGGGCCAGTCGGCT
>BADC01000402.1 GCA_000333435.1 Corynebacterium-like bacterium B27
ATCGGGCCGATCTCGGGGTAGTACGGGAAGTCCCAGAGCAGACCGAGGTCGGGCGTGGTGTCGGGCGAATGGATCATGCTGACGTACTCCGGGTAGGTGACCGTCTGCAACTCGAGGTTCAGCCCGATGTCCTTGAGGTTCGACTGCAGCAGGGTGGCCGCCTTCTGGTGCTCGGCGATGACGGACTGGTACGCGAGCGTCAGCGTGGCGCCCTCGGCGCCGGCCTCCTTGATGAGCTCCTTGGCTTTCGCGACATCCTGCTCGGCGGGGCCGGTGTCGACCCGGCAGGCCACCGAGGGGGCGGCGAGCCCGGTGGCGACCGAGCCGCGCCCGTTCAGGATCGACGAGATGTGGCCGTCGTAGTCGTAGGCCAGCTGGATCGCCTGGCGCACCCGCGGGTCGGCGGTGACGCCCTTCTGCGTGTTCATCATCACGTACAGCTGCAGCATGCTCTGCATGTCCTGCACCTGGAATCCGGATGCGTCCTCGAAGCCCTGGAGGTCCGGCCCGGTCAGCCCGGTCACCACGTCGACCCCGCCCGACTTGAGCTCGGCGCTCAGGGTCGCACCCTCGGTGATGTAGCGGTAGACCAGCCCGGTCGGCCGGGCGTCGTCGAAGCGCCACGAGTCGTCGTAGCGCGCCAGGGTGGCCTGCTGGTTCGGCGTGTAGTCGGTCAGCGAGTACGGGCCGGAGCCGGCGTCGTGGCTCGCGAGCCAGGTCTGGCCGTCATCCGTTCCCTCGTTCTCGCTCACCAGACCGGAGTCGACGACGTAGATCTTGCTGAGGGCACCGACGAAGGTGGTGTTCGTCTTGCCGAGCGTGATCTCCGCCGTCGTGTCGTCGACGGCCTTCGACGAGACGTAGTCGGTGATGAACGACGAGACGCCGATGCCGAGCTTCTTCACCCGGTCGAGGGTGTAGACCACGTCGGCCGCGGTGAGCGGGGTTCCGCTGTGGAACACCACGTCGTCTCGGAGCTTCAGGGTCACCACGGTCGCGTCGTCGTTGTACGACCACTCCGCGGCGATCTGCGGCACCAGCTGGCCGTCGGCGTCGTAATCGACGAGTTTGTCGTAGGCGGCGCCGACCGTGAAGTCGGTCTGCACGTCGGAGGCGAGCACGGGGTCGAGGGTCTGCGGGGTGGCCCCCGTGCCGATGATGACGGTCTCGTCACGGGCGGCGGAGGTGGATGAGGAGCTCGAAGTCCCGCCGCAGGCGGTGAGCAGCGCGCTGACGGCGAGGGCGGCGACGATGGCCGCGCCCGCTCGGGCTGTGGTGCGTTTCATGAGTCACTCCGGGAGTAGGGGATGGATGGTGCGGGGGTCAGGGGCGCACCGGGACGGCACCGCGCAGGGCGGGTGCGGCGAGGTGCGTTTCGCGGGTCTGGGCGGCGACGAACGCTCCGCCGTGCAGCACGATCCGGTCGCCCGAACCTCCCGCGACGGCCGCGGCCGGTGAGGGCGCGTCCAGAACGAGCAGGTCGGCCGGCGCGCCCGCGACGACGCCGTAGCGGTCGAGGCCGATGGCGCTGGCCGCCGCATGGGTGACCAGGTCGAGCGCGATCTCCAGCTCCTCATCGGTGCGGAAGTTCGACTGGTAGGCCACCTGGCGGGCGATGCCCAGCATGTCGCCGTCGCCGTACGGCCACCAGGCGTCGCGGATGTTGTCGGAACCGGAGAACACGGTGGCACCCGCCGCGCGCATTGCGAGCACCGGCGGCATCGGCCCGGCGGGGCCGTTGGTCATGACGGCCACCCCGGCCTCGCCGAATTCGTGGCCGATGCGGCGGGCGAGGTCGAGCTCGATCGAGCCGAGTCCGTAGGCGTGGCTCACGACGACGCGGCCGGCGAGGCCGACCCGGCGCGTGCGCTCGGCGATGAGGTGGTACTGCTCGACCGCCGAGCCGCCGAGTTCGTGCAGGTGGATGTCCACGCCCACTCCGTAGGCGCCGGCGAGCTCGAACACGATGTCGAGGTGGCGCGCGGCGTCGCGATCGAAGCCGGCCGGGTCGAGACCGCCGATCACGTCGGCGCCGGCGATCAGCGCCTCCTCGAGCAGCCGCTCGACGCCGGGGGACGCCAGGATGCCGCTCTGCGGGAAGGCGACGATCTGCATCCGCAGCACACCGCGCAGCGCATCGCGCAGCTCGAGCAGCGATTCGAGCGAGGAGAGGCCGAGCTCGGTGTCGATGTCGACGTGGGTGCGCACGGTCCCGGTGCCCGATTCGACCATGGCCCGGGCGAGAGCGGCCGAGCGGTCGCCGACCGACTCGCTGATGGTCGAGCGGATGTCGCGCTCGGCGCCGACCCGGGCGGGCACGGTGGTGCCCACGCGGTGCGGTTGCCACGGAGCGCCCATGAAGGTCTTGTCGAGGTGTGCGTGTCCGTTCACCAGCGCCGGCAGCACCAGGCGGCCCTGCAGGTCGAGGTGCGCCGGGAGATCGGCCCGCCCCCGCACGACGTCGTCGAACGCGGGGGAATCGATGCTCATCGCCCGGGCTCGGGCAGCGCCCGAGACGCCCGACGCCGCCTCGCGGGCGGATGCGCCGTCACCCCCGGCGGAGACCACGGAGACGATGGTGCCGTCGGCGACCGTCAGGTCGGCGAGCGCGCCGTTCGCGAGCCGTGCGTCGAAGAGAGTGAGAGCGTCGTACACCATTGGTCCTTCTGGGAAGAGATCTTGGTATACAAAATGCCATCTTTATATTTCAACGCGACTTCTTCGCTGTTACGTCTTTGTTTCGCGTCACTTGGTATGCCGAACATGCGGCGACGGCCGGTTACGGGTCGAGGCGTTCGCGCATCAGCTTGAGCGAGTCCGAGCGGCTGTGCTCGACGTGCGCGTAGGCCAGCGAACCGGCGTACTCGACGTTGCCGTCAGCGATGGCCCGGCACAGCTGCTGATGCTCGGCGCACAACACCTGCTGATCGCGTTCGGCCTCGAGCCGGAACAGGCGGCGCACGCGGCCGTTGATCGGCCCCATCAGCCCGATCAGCAGCGAGTTGCCCGACAGCCGCAGGATCTCCTCGTGCAGCGCCGAGTTGGCCGCGGCGATCTCGCGGTCGTCGCCCACCTCGATCGCCGCCTCGGCCGCGGCCAGCCGCTCGAAGAGCTCGCTCGACGAGGCTCCCTGCGCGCAGGCCTGCGCCGCCAGCCGGGCCGCGAGCACTTCGAGACTCGAGCGCACGGCGAACAGCTCCTCGACGTCGCCGAGCGTCATCTCGGTGACGACGGCGCCCTTGCGGGGCACGGTGCGGATGAAGCCTTCGCTCTCCAGGCGCGGCATCGCCTCGCGGATCGGGATGCGCGAGACGTTGAACTCCTCCGCCAGCTCGCGTTCCCGGATGCGCTCGCCCGCCGGGATGATCCCCTCGATGATGCGCTCGCGCAGCTCTTCATAGATCTTCGCCGAGAGCGACTGATCCGCGATTCCGAGTGGCAGTGCGTTCGTCACGATTCCGGCATCCACGATGCGATCCCTCCAGCTGGCTGATTGCCTACTGTATTCCACGTTCGCCGTGCGTTGTCGCCGAGAGCACCGTGGGCTCGTCGGGCCCGAAGCGTCGCCGCGCCCTCACTCCGGCACATACTCCTGCCGGAAGGCCGGCCCCACGGCCTCGGCGATGCAAGCGAAGTCGCGGTCGGAATGCAGCACGATCGCGTCATTCGCCATGGCGTAGGCAGCAATGAGACAGTCGAAGGCGGCCGCCGCGCGCCTGAGGCCTTTCTCCCATAGCGCCTGTTGCAGGTCGAGCACATCGTGCTCGTCGGGATGATGATCGGCGGGGATGAACCTCGCCATGTCGTCTCGAAGTTCGCGAAACTCGGCGGCGTTGCGCGCCGAGTAACAGTACTCCAGCACCTGTGGCGGACAGGTCATGACGAGGTGCTGGGGCGGAAGTTCACGCATCCGCTTCGCTATGGCCGGACTCCGGGCCGCCTTCTGCCAGACACTGTTATCGACGAGGTAGATGGTCACGAAGCATCTTCATGCCTACCCGCAGGTGTGATGGTGGGGGCATCGATATCCTCATCGTCGAAGTGCCGCGAAATGATCCGTTCGATGGCTTCGGCCTGCTGCCGCTGGCGGGAGGCGATCACTGCCTTAAGCGCGATCTCGACCGTCTCCGCGTTGGACGACGCTCGCACGAGAGTGCGTGCAGCGCGCAGATCGCTCGGATCGATGTCAATTGAGGTCACTACCACGGCACGCTCCTTTCGGTGCGTAGCCGCAAGCTTACAACATGAGTGAAGATCACATTGCTATTCGTGGTCGACGTGGCTCAGAGCCAGCCCTTGCGCTTGAAGACCGTGTACAGGCCGAAGCCGAGGGCCGCCATCAGCGCGATCGCGAAGGGGTAGCCCAGCAGCCAGTGCAGCTCGGGCATGTACTCGAAGTTCATGCCGTAGATGGTGCCCACGAGCGTCGGGGTGAACAAGATGGCCGCCCAGGAGGAGATCTTCTTGATCTCGTTGTTCTGGTCCTGGCCCACGAGGGTGGTGTGCACCATCAGCGCGTTCTGCAGCAGCTGGCGGAACGAGTCGGCCCGCTCCACGATGCGCAGCACGTGGTCGTGCACATCCCGCAGGTTCTCCCGCAGGGTCACGTCGCCGTCGTGCGCGTCGAGCGCGTCGCGCACCGTCTCGAGGATGTCGGCGAGCGGATGCGTCGCGCGCTGGAATGCCATCACCTCTCGGGAGAGCTGATAGATGCGGCGGGACACTTCCTGGTCGCCGTTGAACAACTGGTCCTCGATCTCGTCGATGTCGTTCTCGAGACCGTTGACGACGGGCACGTACTCGTCGACCACCTGGTCGAGCACGGCGTACAGCACGGCGAGCGGCCCCTTCGCGAGCAGCCCGGGGTCGGCCTCCAGGCGCTTGCGCACGAGCGCGAGGTCGGGCGACTCGGCGTGCCGCACGGTGATGACGTGATCGGCGCCGAGGAACACGTCGAGCTCGCCGAAACTCACCCGCTCGTCGGCGTCGATGTACCGCGCCGGCCGCAGGGCG
>BADC01000401.1 GCA_000333435.1 Corynebacterium-like bacterium B27
AGTATCTTCGCGAGCTGGACGCGATCCCGCACCACTTCCAACTGCACTTCCTGCACGCCGTCGAGATCGTCGGCTACAAGCATCCTGATCTCCGCATTCGCCGCTGGTGGCTGCAGACTTACGAGCGGCTGGTGCACGACATGCACCTCTGGCCGGAAACCGAAGAGCAGCTCGATCGCCGCCTCGGCGACAATCGCGCCCAGTGGCTGGAGCGCAACGACGTTGCGACGGTCGACTAAAATGGGCGCCGAAACGGTTTGGTCAGATGCCCCGACCGCTCATTACAGCGCTGGCCGCTTGCAACTTTGGACGGGTCCTATC
>BADC01000400.1 GCA_000333435.1 Corynebacterium-like bacterium B27
GACTCGAGCGCCGCCGGCACCTGGTTGAGCAGCAGGTCGCGCACCACACCGCCGCCGAACCCGGTGACCACGCCGATGATGCCGACGCCCAGCAGATCGAGCCGGCGGTCTTTGAACTGGGCGGCGAACATCGCGCCCTGCACGCTGCCGAGAGCGGTGGCACCGAGGTCGAGCCAGAACGGGATCTCGAACTGCTCGGCCACCATCCCCCAGTCATATCACGCGGCCGGATGCCCTGGCGCCGGGCTCAGCGCGGCGGCGGGATCTCCCCCGATCCCCGATGCACGAGATGCGTCGGGATCTCGATGTGCCGGGTGGGCGCGGTGGGCGAGTCGATGCGCTCGAGGGCGAGACGTGCCGCCGCCCGCCCGATGGCCATGGTGTCGTAGGCGACCACCGAGATGCCGAGCATGTCGGCGAGCTCGAAGTCGTCGAACCCGATCAGGGCGATCTCCTCGTGACGGTCACGCAGTTCGTGCATGGCCCCGGCCGTGGCCCGGTTGTTGCCCGTCACGATCGCGGTGGGCGGATCGGCCGATTGCAGCAGCGAGCACACCGCTTCCTGCGTGCTGATGGCCGGGTCGTCGTGCAGGCGCTCCCACTGCTGGGTCTGGGTGATGCCCACCTCCCGGAGCGCCTGACGGTAGCCGCGTAGTCGCTCCGCGACGGTGAAGATGGCGGAGGGGTTGCTCACGAAACCGATGCGCCGGTGACCGAGCGCTGTGAGCGACCGGACCGCCTCGGCCATGCCCGTCCGGTTGGCGAGCACGACGGTGTCGGCGACGAGATCGGTGGGCGGCCGGTCGACGCCCACGATCGGGGTGCCGAGTTGCCGCTCGCCCTCGAGGTAGCCCTGGTTGCCCGCGATCGGGATGAGCAGCAGCGCCCGTACCCGCTGCGCCAGCAGGATGTCGACCACGCGCGCCTCGCTCTCGGCCGAGTCGTCGGTGGTGGCGAGGAGCATCGTGAAACCGCGCTCAGAAAGCTCCTGCTCGATGCCGGCGGCCACGTGGAAGTAGAACTGGTTTCGGATGTCGCCGATGACGAACGCGACGGTGTTGGTGACGCCGCCTCGCCGGAGGTCGCGAGCCAGGGTGTTCGGTCGGAAGCGCAACTGACCCGCGGCCTCGAGCACCTTCGCCCGAGTGGCCGCCGAGACGTTGGACGACCCCGAGAACACGCGTGAGACCGTCTTCGCGCTGACGCCGGAGAGCCGAGCGACGTCTTCCAGGCGCGCTCGAACGCGTGTGGGCTGTTCTCGGTTGGCGTCCATGTCAGCGTCGGAACTCCTTGGTTTGGATGGCATCCTATCAATGCCGGAGCGAGGTCTGACGGTCGGCGGAAAACGCCCCCGAAGGGGTGGCAAAAGGATCGTGGTCGATTCGTTATCGAGCCACAGGAGCGCGACTTGACGGGTCGACTTAGGATTGCGATACTCAGTACCTCGCGTTTGCCAACGTTGACATCACGAGGTACCGACAAGCAACGACCACGGTGAATGCGAAGGAGCTGACACGTATGGGTTCAGCACTGCCCCCGATCTTGGAGATGCGTTCCATCACCAAAGAATTTCCTGGTGTGAAAGCGCTCTCAAACGTCTCGATGACCGTTCGTGCCGGCGAGATCCACGCGATCTGCGGCGAGAACGGGGCGGGCAAGTCCACCCTGATGAAGGTGCTCTCGGGGGTCTACCCGGCCGGCAGCTACAGCGGCGAGATCTGGTTCCAGGGCGCGCCCGTCGCCTTCCGCGACATCCGGGCCAGTGAAGACGCGGGGATCGCGATCATCCACCAGGAGCTCGCGCTCATCCCCGAGCTCTCGATCACCGAGAACATCTTCCTCGGCAACGAGATCACCCGGTTCGGCCGCATCGACTGGGTCGAGTCCAAGCGTCGCGCCATCGACCTGCTTGCCCGTGTCGGCCTCAGCGAAGACCCCGACACCCAGATCAAGAGCCTCGGCGTCGGCAAGCAGCAGCTGGTCGAGATCGCGAAGGCCCTGTCGAAGAACGTGAAGCTCCTCATCCTCGACGAGCCCACCGCCGCACTCAACGAAGACGACTCGCAGCACCTGCTCGACCTCATCCTCGGCCTCCGTGGCCGCGGCATCGCCTCGATCATGATCAGCCACAAGCTCAACGAGATCGAGCGCATCGCCGACTCCATCACGATCATCCGCGACGGCAAGACGGTCGAGACGCTCGACGTGCACGCCGGCGGTGTCGACGAGGACCGCATCATCCGCGGCATGGTCGGGCGGTCGCTCGAGAGCCGGTTCCCGCCGCGCACCGCGACCATCGGCGAGGTGTTCTTCCAGGTGAAGAACTGGACGGTGCAGCACCCGCAGATCCCCGACCGCCTGGTGGCGAAAGGCTCGAACCTAACCGTGCGGCGCGGCGAGGTGGTGGGCCTCGCCGGCCTCATGGGCGCCGGGCGCACCGAGCTCGCCATGAGCCTCTTCGGCCGCTCCTACGGCACCTACATCGACGGCCAGATCATCAAGGACGACAAGCCCGTCGTGCTGCGCGACGTGCAGGCGGCCATCGATCACGGGCTCGCGTACGTCAGCGAAGACCGCAAGTCGCTCGGCCTCAACCTCCTCGACACCATCGAGCGCTCGATCGTCTCGGCGAAGCTGTCGAAGATCGCGCCCGGCGGAGTGATCGACTCCCTGCGGGAGTTCTCGGTGGCCGAGGAGTACCGGCAGCGACTACGCATCAAAGCGCCGGATGTGGGCGTCGGCGTCTCGAAGCTGTCCGGCGGCAACCAGCAGAAGGTGGTGCTCGCCAAGTGGATGTTCACCGACCCGGATCTGCTCATCCTCGACGAGCCCACCCGCGGCATCGACGTGGGCGCCAAGTACGAGATCTACACGATCATCCAGGAGCTCGCCGCACAGGGGAAGGGCGTGATCCTCATCTCCAGCGAGCTGCCGGAGCTGCTGGGCATGGCCGACCGCATCTACACCGTCTTCGAGGGCCGGATCACCGATGAGATCCCGGCGTCGGTCGCGACGCCCGAGAACCTGATGCGAAGCATGACGTCCGAGAGAGAAAAGGCAAGGGCATGACGACCTCCACCTCAACCGTCCCCGCTCCGTCGGCGCCGGGCTCCGA
>BADC01000399.1 GCA_000333435.1 Corynebacterium-like bacterium B27
AGGAGCGACTGAGCGACTTGGGGGTTCGGCGCCGAGAGGGTGCCGTCAGGCAGCGGTTGCGGCCCGCATCCGTCGACGTGGGCGCGGCGGCCGGCGACCAGCCGGGCTCACGCAACGCCGGGCAGTGCTCCGGGGTCGGGTGATGCGCGATGTGGATGACGCGGTCGAGTGCGTCGCGCGCCGCCGCGAGATCGGCCATGGCCGCCGTGATGCGCTGCCGCTCGGCCGCCAGCAGTTCGAACGTCTCGGGTGACGACACGCCGGCGTCGACGCACGGGAGCACCTTCCGCACGGTGCGGCTCGACAATCCGGCGGTGAAGAGCTGCTGGATCAGCCGCACGCGCTCCACCGCCGACTCGGGGTACTCCCGCTGACCGCCGACGGTGCGTTCGGATGCGAGCAGACCCTGCTGCTCGTAATAACGCAGCGACCGCGTGCTCACGCCGGCCCGGCGTGCAACCTCACCGATGCGCATCGACCTCTCCATCCCGTCTCCCCTCGCCCGACTTGACCTTGACGTCGATGTCAACTCTTAGGGTAGCTGACGGCCGACCACGTGCGGCCGGCGGGACGATCGTCCCGCCTCGACCAGAAAGCCAGGAACTCATGAACATCACCGACCAGATCGCCCTCGTCACGGGAGCCAACCGCGGCATCGGGCGGCAGTTCGTGCTCGAACTGCTCGAGCGCGGCGCCCAGAAGGTGTACGCCACCGGGCGCCGTCTGGAGAGCCTCGATTTCGACGATGCCCGGGTCGTTCCGCTGCGGCTCGATCTGCTCGACCACGACTCGGTCGTCGCAGCCCTGCAGGCCGCACCCGACCTGACCCTGCTCGTCAACAACGCGGGCATCGCGACCGGCGCCGACCTCGTCATCGGCGACCTGGCTGAGATCCGCCGCGAGCTGGACACGCACTTCTGGGGCACGCTCGACGTCATCCGCGCCGCGGCCCCCACTCTCGCCGCGAACGGCGGCGGGGCGATCGTGAACATCCTGTCGGCGCTGTCGTGGTTCGCCACGCGGGGCGCAGGCGGCTACGCGGCCGCTAAGGCCGCCGAGTGGAACCTCACGAATGCGGTGCGGCTCGAACTGGCCGGGCAGGGCACTCTCGTGCAGGGCGTGCTGCTCGGCGCGGCCGACACCGACATCATGGCCGACTACGCAGGCCCGAAGATCGACCCGCGTACCGTCGCACGGCGCTCGCTCGACGGCCTGGCGGAGGGGGCGATCGAGGTGATCGTCGACGACTGGACGGCGATGGTGAAGGCCGCCGTGGCCGGCGACCGGGCGGAGTTCTACACGAAGCTCGGCGGTCTGCTCTGAGCTTCGCGGAGAAGCTCAGCGACTGGCGCTGAGGCGCCGGCGGGGGCCCGGCGGATGATCGCATCCGCTGAGCCCCGCGCGTGCCGTTCTGACGACCCGGTCAGCTGAGAACGATGACCTTGCCGGCGATGCGCCCGGCCGCCCCTTCCGCGTGCAGCGCGGGCAGCTCGGCGAGCGGGATGCGCCGGGTGACCTCGACCGTCAGCGCACCCTCGTCGACGAGCTCGACGAGCTCGGCCAGACGCTCCCGGTTGGGCTGCACGAAGACCGTCGCGGCGCTCACACCGCGGCTCTCGTCGCTCGGCGTGGCCATGAACGCAGTGGTGCTGACGACGATGCCGCCGTCGCGCACCGCGGCCACGTACCGGGCGAACTGCTCGGGCTCGATCGGAGCGAGGTTGAGCAGCACGTCCACCTGTCCGTCGACGGCGTCGAGCACATCCGTCGCCGTGTGGTCGATCACCTCGTCGGCGCCGGCGGCGCGCACCGCGGCCTCGCTGCGCGGGCTCGCCGTCGCGGTCACGTGCACGCCGGCCCGCTTGGCGAGCTGGATGGCGTACTTCCCCACCACCCCGCCCGCGCCGACGATCAGCACCCGCTGGCCGGACTCGAGGCGACCCTCGTCGAACAAAACGTGCCAGGCGGTGAGCGCCACCGAGGGAAGGGCTGCGGCTCCG
>BADC01000398.1 GCA_000333435.1 Corynebacterium-like bacterium B27
CCGTCGTGGCTCTCCCCGTGAGCATGGGGGCGACCACCATCTGGGAGCGCTGGGACAGCATGCTCCCCGACGGCACGGTGAACCCGGGCGAGATGACGAGCTTCAACCACTACGCGCTCGGCGCCGTGGCCGACTGGATGCACCGGTCGATCGGCGGCCTGGCGCCGCTGGAGCCCGGGTACCGGCGCATCCTCGTCGAACCCCGCATCGGCGGCGGGCTCACCTGGGCCGCCACGAGCCTCGACACCCCCTTCGGGCTCGCGTCGGTGCGCTGGGAGCTCGACGGCGACCGGGTGCGGATGCTCGTCGTCGTGCCGCCCGGGTCGTCGGCGCTCGTGCGGGTCGGCGGCGCCGAGCACGAGCTGCCCGCCGGCGAGCACGAGCTGACGGTGCCGAGGCCGGCGGCGTAGTCCGGCAGGACAAGGACAGAACGCATGCACACCGCACCCGCATCTGAACTCGTGATCTTCGACCTCGACGGCACGCTGGTCGACTCCGGCGCGAACATCCTCGCGGGGCTCCGGGCGACGTTCGCCGAGCTCGGCCTCCCGGTGCCGGGCGACGAGGAGCTGGGGCACTACATCGGGCCACCGGTGCGGCAGTCGTTCCTCGCCCGGGCGGGGCTCGGCCGTGACGACGCGGAGGCGGCCGGGCGGCTGTACGGACGCATCTCCGACGAGCACTTCCGCGACGGGGTGACCGTGTACCCGGGCATCCGCGACGCCCTGGTGGCGCTCGCCTCGCGGGGTGCCGCGCTCGCGATCGCCACCTCGAAGCCCGAGGCCCAGGCGTTCGCGCTGCTCGACGAGCACGGCCTGCGGGAGCGCTTCGCCGTCGTCGTCGGCCACCTGCCCACGGGGGAGCGCGAGTCGAAGGCGGCGATCATCCGCGAGGTGCTCGATCGCGTTGCGTCAGCGTCGGGGCCGGCGGTGATGGTGGGGGATCGGGAGCACGACCTCGACGGGGCCGCCGCGAACGGCATCGACTCGGTGTGGGCGGGCTGGGGCTACGGCCGCGCGACGGAAGGGGCGACGGCCACCCGCACGGTGCTGCGCCCCGATCAGCTCGCGGAGACGGTGGGCGAGCTCCTCGACGGTGCCCGCCGCGCCGGCCTCAGCTGAAGCGCAGGACGGCGGCGACCACGAGCGCGGCGGCGCCGAGGAGCACGACCGCGCCGGCCGTGATGCGGAACACCCAGCTGCGACCGAGCCGCTGCCACCCGGTCTCGAGCTCCGGCCGGTAGAAGCGCCCGCGCCGCGAGTACTGAGTCCTGGTCACCGGACGACCGTACCCGGCGGCCACGCGCCCGACCGGGCGAAGGGCGGAGGGTTCACCCCGCCCTTCACCCGCGCGTCATCGCGTCGACGCCGAACGGTAACGGCCAGGGCTGGTGCCGTACTGCTTCGTGAAGGCATGGGAGAAGGAGTAGGGGCTGCCGTAGCCCACGGCTGCTGCGATGGTCGAGAGGGTGTCGGTCGTGCCGAGCAGCAGTTGCGCGGCGTGGGCCAGCCGCCAGCGGGTCACGTAGGCCATCGGGCCGACCCCGAGCTGATCGGCGAACCGGCGCGAGAGAGTCGGCCGCGAGACCCCTGCGGCTCGCGCGAGCCGGTCGCTCGTCCACGCGGCACCGGGGTCGTCGTGCAGGGCGTCGAGCGCTCTGGTCACTGCGTGGTCGGTGCCGGCGGACAGGCGCCAGGACGAGCTCTCCTGGCCGACGATGCTGCGCACCAGGAGCACGAAGACCAGGTCGAGCACGCCGCGAAGGGCGGTCGCCGAACCGGGCCCTCGATCGCGATGGGTCGTCTCCAGCACGCTCAACGCGGTCCTGAGCTCGGGCGTGACATCGGGCGGCGGGATCGCCACGAATTCCGGCAGCCGCCGGAGCAACGGGTGCACGCTCGCCCGGCGGTCGCTGTACTTGCCGCAGAGCACCTCCGTCGCCGAGCCACCCGAACACGCCGCTGCATTCTCCGGCCGGGACTTCTGCACCTCCCGCCACTCGGCGAAGTTCATGGCCCGTCGTCGCGCCGAGGCCGCCGTCGAGGGCGAGTCGCTGATGACGAGGTCGCCACCCCGCGGCAGCAGGAGGATCACCGCGCCCTCCGTGGCACGAACCGGCGCGCCCTGCTCGGGCAGCAGCCAGAACATCCCGCGGGTCACCGCCAAGAACCCCACACCGTCGAACGGGTTCAGGCGCACGCACCATGACTGCGTCATCCGCACCGTGTCCGACGACGGATGCCCGAGCCGGGCGGTCGCGATGGCGTCGCTGAGCGCATCCATACCGGTCAGCTCCTTCCGCAGCGGCTCGCGAGCCGCAGGCGCCGGCGAGCCGAACGGTCATGAATGCGACTCTGCCGCGTATTGAAGAGGACGCTGCCGCGTCCTAACGTCGCCACATGACCCAACAGCACGCACCAACGTTCACACTCGGCGACGTCGAGATCACCCGCGTCGTCGACTGGCAGGGCCCGTTCGCCCCGGCGGCCGGACTCCTCCCCGGCATCCCGCACGAGGAGTGGGGGCGAAACGCCGACTGGCTGGCGCCGGAGCATTGGGACCCCGCCGGCGACCTCGCCGTCATGGCGCTGCAGGCCTGGGTGCTGCGGAGCGAGGGGCGCACGATCATCGTCGACACCGGCATGGGCGCCGAGCACGAGCGACCGAGCACGCCCGGCTTCGACCGCTGGCAGAGCGAGCTGCTGCCGGCGCTCGGCCGCATCGGCATCCGGCCCGATGACGTCGACATCGTCATCAACACCCACCTCCACGTCGATCACGTGAGCGGCAACACGGTGCTCCGCGACGGCGAGTGGGTGCCGGCCTTCCCGCGCGCCCAGTACCTCGTGCCCGAGCTCGACGACGCACACTTCGGGCCACGCAACGAGTCCGGCGCCGGCCTGCAGGCCGACGACCGCCTGATCTACGACGACAGCATCCGCCCCGTGCACGATGCAGGTCTCAGCACCCCGTGGAACGGCTCCTACCGCGTCGACGAGAACCTCACGCTCGAGTCGGCACCGGGACACACCCCGGGCTCGTCGGTGCTGCGCCTGGCCTCCGGCCAGGATCGCGCGGTCTTCGCGGGTGACGTCATCCACAGCCCGCTGCAGGTGCTGCACCCCCACTGCAGCAGCACGGCGTGCCTCGATCACCAGCAGGCGGCGCTGACCCGCAGCGCCATCCTGGAGCGGGCGGCCGCGGAGCGCGAACTGCTCATCCCCGCCCACTTCGCCGGCGCCGGTGCCGTCGAAGTGCGGCGCGTCGACGGAGAGCTGCGCCTCGGCCGGTGGGCGACCGGCGATTGACGGGATCAGCCGGGCGACCACTGGAAGACCCGGCTCAAGGAGCCGCCCATCAGCGCGTCGCGTTCGTGCGGTGAGAGCCCCGGCAGCTCACGGAACGCTCCGACCGCATCGGGGTAGCTCACGATGTTCACGGTTCGCGTCCAGTCGGTTCCCCACATGCAGCGGTCGACCCCGAAGGCGTCGAACACGCGGCCGAACGGCTTCCAGAGGTCGTCGAACGGATACGGGCGGTGCGACAACGTGCACACGCCGCTCACCTTGATGGTCACGTTCGGGCGCTGCGCCAGCGCCAGCACCTCCTCGAGACCGCCGAACGGCTCAGCGGGCGGCGGCGGATCGAAGGGCTGAGGAAGTCCGAGGTGGTCGATCACGAACGAGGCGTTCGGGTAGAGCCTGGCCAGGTCGCCGACGATGGCGGGCTTGCCCCAGCAGAACACGCAGATGGGCAGGCCCTCGCGCTCGGCCGCGCGCACGATCTCCCTCACCCCCGGGTCGTCGGCCCTGAAGTCGTCGGAGACGCGGAAGCCCGTGTCGAGCCCGACCATCAGCCGGATGCCGACGGCGCCGGGAACGCCG
Organism: Corynebacterium-like bacterium B27; assembly: GCA_000333435.1. Taxonomy (GTDB): domain Bacteria; phylum Actinomycetota; class Actinomycetes; order Actinomycetales; family Microbacteriaceae; genus Herbiconiux. The sequence goes on from BADC01000398.1 coordinate 3,885, forward strand.
GCCCAGGCGCTGACCGCTTCGCCGGACCCCGGCACTGCCGGGTCGAAGGGTGCGATGATCGCGAAGCGGTCCGGATGCGCGGCCCGGGTCTCCTCCGCGAAGCTCGTGTCGGTGCCGTACAGCACGAACGGCGACACCAGCAGTGCGCCGTCGACGCCGGCGCGGTCCATCGCGGCGACGTGGTCGTCGCCCGTCACCTCCGGCGCCCCGCCGTGCACGCGGGTGGCCCACGGCCGGCCGGGGTGGTCGCGTTCGTAGGCGTGAACCTGGGCGTCGATCACGGTCATTTCGTGTCCGCCTTCGCCAGCTCGCTCTGTGCCTCGGTGAGGTAGGACATGTCGACCACGTTCGCGTAGGAGAACGTCGGGTCGGCGTTCACCGCGCCGATCGTGGGGATGTCCCACTTGGTGAACCAGTCGAGCGTCGCCCGCCAGTCGTCTTCGCTGATCCGCCCGCCGTCGACGGTGTAGAAGGGATCGCGTGCGCGCAGCGACAGTGCGATCGTCTCGACCGGCACCTGCTGGAAGCTCGGGTCCTTGACGAGCACCGCGGCGACCTCCTCCGGGGTGTGGGAACGGCGGTAGTCATCGGCTTTCGACAGCGCCGCCAAGAACCGCACCACCGACTCGTGCTTGGCCGCGAGCGTGTCGGGGAGACCCATGTAGGCGGTGTCGATCGTGTAGGTGCTACCGAGGAGGTCTTTGCGTACCGCATCGTCGGTGGTGTCGACGATCAATCGCACACCGTCCGAGGCCAGCAGCTGGGCGAAGTTCCCGGTGGTGGCGCTGACCGCATCCACTCCGCCGGAGGAGAGGGCGTTCAGCATCGTGGTGCTGTCGTTGAACGCGACCAGCTTCATCGGCTCACCGCCGTCGTCGGCGACCTGCTTCGAGAGGTAGTTCGCGAATCCGTAGCCGAGCCCCGTCGTTCCGTTCACCCCCACCTGCTGCCGGCGA
>BADC01000397.1 GCA_000333435.1 Corynebacterium-like bacterium B27
CGGATCAGGGTGAGCGAGCATCCGCTCTGGTCGTCGTTCGTGTGGCGCAACGAGCTCTCCGACACCTTCGTCGAGACCGTGGCACGGCCGTGGTTCGCCGCGAACGCCTCCGGAACGCCGGCGCTCGCGGTGTGGCTGCGCACCCTCGGCGCCAGCATCGGGCGCGGGGTGTGGTGCGAGTCGTACTGGTTACCCGAGGCCGACCTCATCACGCTCGGCGACGGGTCGACGGTGAACCGCGGATGCGTGGTGCAGACCCATCTGTTCCACGACCGCGTCATGCAGCTCGACTCGGTGGCGCTCGCCGAGGGCGCCACGCTCGGGCCGCACAGCGTCATCCTGCCGGCCGCCGCCGTCGACCGGAACGCCAGCGTCGGCCCGGCGTCGCTCGTGATGCGCGGGGAGCGCGTGCCGGCCGGATCGCTGTGGGCGGGCAATCCGATCGCACCGTGGCAGACTTGACCGCACTCATGGCTGCCACTCCACCATCCGCGTTCACGGGGGCTGCTTCGGCGGGCGACGACTACCTGCCGACCAGCGGCAACGGTGGCTACGCCGTGCTCTCCTACGAACTCGACCTCGACTACCGGGTGGCGACCAACCGGCTGAACGGCACGGCGCGCATCCGGGCACGCAGCACGATGCCGCTCGAACGGTTCAGCCTCGACTTCGCAGGGCTCAGCGTCGTGAAGGTCACCGTCGACGGGGAGCGGCCGCGCAAGCTCGCTGAGACGCCGCGCAAGCTCGTCATCACGCTCGACCGCGCGCTCGACGCCGACACCGACTTCACGGTGGAGGTGCGCTATCGCGGGGCGCCGCATCCGATCAGGAGCCCCTGGGGCGAGGTGGGGTGGGAGGAACTCGCCGACGGCGTGATCGTGGCGGGCCAGCCGAGCGGCGCGGCGTCGTGGTTCCCGTGCAACGACCACCCGAGCGACAAGGCCACATACCGCATCACGGTGGCCTGCGAGGCGGGCTACACGGTGGTGTCGAACGGGCCGCTGGTGTCGCGGGTGAACCGTTCGGGGCGCACCATCTGGACCTTCGAGATGCGGCAGCCGATGGCGACCTACCTCGCCACCGTGCAGATCGGGCGCTACCGGTCGCAGCAGCTCGGCGCGCCCGTGGGGGCGGCGCCGCAGACGCTGTTCTACCCGCCGGCGATCGAGCGCGACGTCATGATCGACTTCGGCCGGGTGCCGGAGATGATGGCGCTGTTCTGCGAGCAGTTCGGGCCGTATCCGTTCGAGTCGTACTCGGTGGTGGTGACCCCCGACGAACTGGAGATCCCGCTCGAGGCGCAGGGGCTCGCGGTGTTCGGGCGCAACCACATCGACGGGGCGCACGGCACCGATCGGCTGATCGCCCACGAGCTGGCCCACCAGTGGTTCGGCAACAGTCTCACGCTGGCGCAGTGGCGGGACATCTGGCTGCACGAAGGGTTCGCCTGCTACTCGGAATGGTTGTGGGCGGAGGCCAGCGGCGGCAAGACGGCCGACCAGAGCGCGGCCTGGTACCGCGCGGAGGTGAACGCGCAGCCGAAGGACATCGTGATCGGCGATCCCGGGCCGCGGGCGATGTTCGACGACCGCGTGTACAAGCGGGGGGCGCTCGCGTTGCACGCTGTGCGGCGCGCGCTCGGCGATGCGGTGTTCTTCCCGTCGTTGCAGGCGTACGTGGCCGAGTGCCGCTTCGGGCTGGTGTCGACGGAGGACTTCGTGGAGATCATGGAGGCCCGCTCGGGCAGCGACGCGGTGGGAGAGTTGGTCGAGCGCTGGGTGTACGGGCGGGCCCTGCCGAAGCTGTAGGGGCGTTCAGCGCCGTGAAACTCCGTCGTTCGGGCGCGGGCCGGGCGGGGGTGCGGATGCGGGTGCGGCGTCGCCGAGGCTGTGAGCTTCGGCGAAACGGATGCGCGTGGGCGAGGCGGACGCGACGGCGACGTAGCCCACCAGGCCGTCCGGCAGCGGGGTGAGCTCGTGCAGGGTGAGGCCGGTGGCGTCCGGCGCGCGGGCAGTGCGGGCGGTGCGGAGGGCGAGGGGTCGCGCCGGGTGGGCGAGGTCGAGGGCGACCTCGCGGGGATCGGTGCGCAGGCCCGTGCCGGCCGTTTTGAGCACCGCCTCCTTGGCGGCCCAAGCCGAGGCGCGCATCCGTCGGGCCTCGGACTCGCCCCCGTGGGCGGCCAGCGCATCGAGCGACGCCCGTTCCGTCGCGTCGAAGGCGACGTCGTCGAGACCGGCGGCGGCGACGGCGTCGATCGACTCGATGTCGATGCCGACGGGTGCGGCGAGCGTGGCGGCCAGACCGACCCGCCCCGCCGCGCGGGAGAGGCTGAGGTGCACGCCCGCGACCGCCGTTCCGTCGGCCGAATGCAGTGACGGGCGGCCATGGTCGCTCGCCCCGCAGTGCGCACAATGGTGGACGACGACGAACGCCACCGGTGTGGCCGCGGGTGCCGCAGACGGGAGGAGCTCGCCCGCGAGCGCAGCGAGCATCCGCTGGTCGGCCGCGCGATCGCCCGTGTCGCGAATGACGGCCACCACGATCTCGGCGGGGGAGCCAGGGGAGGCGGTCGTCATGTGCGGGCCTCCCTCCGTGCGGTCGGAGTGAGCGTAGCGCGGCGGTGCGTGGGAAAGCACCGAGAGTTCACTCGGGCGGGGTGGGCTACAGCTGTCGTATGCCGCTACGCTCGCGGGATGAAGACGACGGCGCCGCTCACCACGTCCCTCACCGCGCTGCTGCTCGCGGTCGGCCTCGTCGCGGGCGGAGCCGCCGGAGCCGCCTCTGCGGCCGAGCAGCCCACCCCGCCCGCCGGTTCGGTCGCCCCCTCGCCCGGGTCGGACGCCGTCACCACCCCGACCCCTACCGACGCGCCGAGCACCGACGCGCCGAGTACCGACGCGCCGAGCACCGACGCGCCGAGCACCGACGCGCCCAGTACCGACGCGCCCACCCCGACTCCCACCGACGCGCCCAGCACCGACGTGCACCCCAACCTCGTGGCGGGCAGCGTCGTGAGCTTCCGTGCCGGCGACATCATCAGCGACGCCAACATGTACAACGGCTCGGCCATGTCCGCCGCGCAGGTGCAGACCTTCCTGCTGCAGACCGTGCCGATCTGCCAGAGCTCGAACTGCATCGACATCAAGACCTTCGACCCGAGCCCCGCGCAGGCCGCGAACGCCGAGTGCGCCGCTGTGTCGGGCGGCCTGACGAAGGCCTCCGCGATGATCGCCGCGATCGGTCAGGCCTGCGGGGTGAGCCAGAAGGCGCTGCTCGCACTCATCCAGAAGGAGTCCTCGCTCATCGGCGACGCCAACCCGAGCGACGACATCTACCAGCACGCCACGTTCTACGGCTGCGACGACACCGGCTCGGGCTGCAACCCCGCCTACGCCGGCTTCTTCAAGCAGGTCTACAACGCCGCCCAAGACCTCAAGAACTCCAAGCTGCACCCGCCCGTCGCCTTCCCGGTCGGCGAGACCACCGACATCGACTACAACCCGAACGCCGCCTGCGGGTCGGCCCCGGTGCTCATCCGCACCGTCGCCACCGCCGCCCTCTACGACTACACGCCCTACCAGCCGAACCCCGCGGCCATGGTTCCGGGCAGCGACGGCAACGGCTGCTCCAGCCTCGGCAACCTCAACTTCTGGTTCGTGTACACCGACTGGTTCGGCTACCCGCACATCGACGTCGACCGCATCCAGGGCGCCGACCGCTACGACGTCTCGGTCGCCATCGCCCAGAAGGCCTACCCGAGCGGCACCGACACGGTCTACCTCGCCACCGGAACCAGCTACCGCCCTCATCGTCAACTCGCCCTCGAACCCGCTCGGCGCCGTCTTCGACCGCGCGACCCTGCAGGGCCTCCTCGACTTCGCCCGCGAGCACGACCTCTGGGGATCAGCGACGAGGTCACGAGCGC
>BADC01000396.1 GCA_000333435.1 Corynebacterium-like bacterium B27
GCTCGGCGACTGGTGCGCTTCGAAGAGGCGGGTCTGCTCTTCGTGGGCCGCGCCGACGACCAGGTGAAACTCGGCGGCCGCCGCATCGAGCTGGGCGAGGTGGATGCGGCCCTCCAGGGTCTCGAGGGCGTCGCCGGCGCGGCCGCGGTGGTGCAGACCACACCCGCGGGCAACCAGGTGCTCGTCGGGTACCTCGCGCTGGCCGACGGCGTGGTGTTCGACCGGGCCGCCGCCAACGACCGCCTCCGGCAGGAGCTCCCGGCGGCGCTGGTTCCGTTGCTGGCCGTGGTGGACTCGCTGCCCACCCGCACCTCGGGCAAGGTCGACCGCGCCGCGCTGCCCTGGCCGCTGCCGGCCGCCGGAGGCGGCCACGCGGGACACGACGCTGCCGGCTCCGGGCCCGCTGCGTTCTCGCCGACCGCCGCGTGGCTCGCCGAGAGCTGGCAGGCCATCCTCGGTATCCCGGTCGAGAGCCCCGACGACGACTTCTTCGCCCACGGCGGCGGCTCGCTCTCCGCCGCCCAACTCGTCTCCGCCATCCGTCAACGATTCCCCGACACGCGTGTGGCCGACATCTACGACCACCCACGCATCGGCTCCCTCGCCGAGGAGCTCGACGGGCGCGCCCCCGCGGGCGCCGGCCCCGGGCGCGGAGCGGAGCGGCCGATCAACGTGACACCGGCGTCGAGCCGTATCGCGCAGACGCTGCTCGGCATTCCGCTGCACGTGCTCGTGGGGCTGCGCTGGTTCGTGTACCTGGCGGCGGCGAACAACCTGCTCGTGGGCGCCGGTGCCGTCGCCGTGTTTCCCACCCTCTCGTGGTGGTGGGTGCTCGTGGGGTTCGTGCTCTTCGTGACCCCGCCCGGCAAGATGGCCATCTCGGTCGTCGCCGCGCGGTTGCTGCTCGCGGGGCTGCGCCCTGGCGACTATCCGCGCGGCGGCACCGTGCATCTGCGGGTCTGGCTGGCCGAGCAGGTCGCCCAGCTCTCCGGCGCCGTGAGCCTGGCGGGCGCGCCGTGGATCAGCTACTACGCCCGCGCGCTCGGCGCGAAGATCGGCCGCGGCGTCGATCTGCACAGCCTGCCGCCGGTCACGGGCATGCTCCGCGTCGGTGCCGGAGCCGCGATCGAACCCGAGGTCGACCTGGCCGGGCATTGGCTCGACGGCGACACCTTCCGGGTGGGTCGCATCCACATCGGCGCCGAGGCCACGGTCGGCTCCCGCAGCACCCTGCTCGGCGGGGCGAACATCGGCCGCGGCGCCGAGGTCGAGGCGGGCGCCGCGGTGTCGGGGCGCGTGCCGAGCGGCGAGCGCTGGGCCGGATCGCCGGCCGCCCGGGTCGGCTCCGCCCGGCGGCCCTGGCCCGCGGCCCGTCCGTTGCCGGCCCGGCGCTGGCTCGTCGCCTACGCCCTCGGCTCGATCGCGATGGCGGCGTTCCCCGCCGTGGCGGTCCTCCTCGGCGCGCTCGTCGTCGGAGCGGTCGTCGGCGAGCCCGCGTCGCTCGGCGAGGCCGCCGCGCGCGCCGCGCTCGCGACCCCGCTGGCGGTGCTCGTGGCCGGGCTCGCCTACGCGGTGCTCGTCGCCGCATCCGTTCGCCTGCTCGGCATCGGGATGCGCGAGGGCTACTACCCCGTGCGCAGCCGTATCGGGTGGCAGGCCTGGTCGACCGAGCGCATCCTCGACAGCGCGCGCACCCTGCTCTTCCCGCTCTACTCGAGCCTCGCCACGCCGTGGTGGCTGCGCCTGCTCGGCGCGAAGGTCGGCGCGAACGTGGAGGCCTCGACCGTGCTGCTCCTGCCGGCCCTCACCACGATCGCGCCGGGCGCGTTCCT
>BADC01000395.1 GCA_000333435.1 Corynebacterium-like bacterium B27
CCGCCATGACGGTCGTGGCGCAACCTGCCTACGACATCGGCGTCTGTGCCGCCGAGCTGCTGATGAACCGGTTGGCCGGCGCCGGTGCCGAACCCCGGTCGGTCGTGCTCGAGACCGAGCTCCTCGTACGCGGCAGTTCGCGGCGGCGCACGCGCTGAGCGCGATACGCTGGTTGTCAACTGTTTACGGAAGGGTGCCCGTGGCCGACGTCGTTCATTCCCCTCGCCCGCTCGGTATGGGAGAGCAGATCTCGCACAACCTCCGCGTGGAGATCATCTCCGGTGTCATCGGCGACGGCACGCATCTGGCTGAGGACAGCCTGGCCGCTCGCTTCGACGTGAGCCGGGGGCCGGTGCGGGATGCGCTGCGGCAGCTCGAGAGCGAAGGCCTCGTGCAGAACCGGCGCAAGCGTCTGTACGTGAGCTTCCGGGGCCTCCCCGACGTCGACGAGTTGTACTCGCTGCGCGAGAACCTGGAGTCGATGGCGCTGCGCCTCGCCATCGAGCGCTCACAACCCGACGACTGGGCGGAGGCGCAGCAGCTCGTCGAAGCGATGGAGCGCGCGGCCCAGAAGAACGACCCCGAGGCGTTCGATGTCGCCGACATGGACTTCCACACGAGCTTCTACCGGCTGTCGGGGCACCGGCGCCTGCGCGAGGCCTGGCGCCCCTACCAGCGCACCTTCGAGGTGCTCCTCGATCTCAGCAACACGGCCGACCTGCACGCCGCGGTCGCCGACCACCAGGCGTTCCTGGACATCGTGCGCTCGGGTGACGCCGATGCTGCGGTGGCCGAGCTGCACGACCATCTCGTGCGCGCCAAAGGCCGCATCCGCGATGTGATCCGGGATCGGGCGGACCGGATTCCCGCGGAAGACGAGCCCTTGGTCGCCTCCGCTCGATAGAAACTGTTAACAGTTAGCAAAAATTCTTGACTGTCGGACAATGACCGTCTACGGTGACTGTTAACAAGTTACAGTTTTGATCAATGGCGATGAGCGGCACTCGTTCCGACGGAGGCTGCGGCGCCGCACAGAAAGCGACAACGCAGCAATGACGCCCCCCACCCCAGTCGGTCACGGCCGCACCGTCATCGTCGGACCGGTGCGGTACGCCGAACTCTGCTCGGCCGGCCGCGCGCTCCTCGTCGAGCACGGCTTCACCCTGGTGGAGAACGAGCGCTCCACGCCCTGGACCGCCGATGACCTCGCGCCCCTGCTCCCCATCGCCGACGCATCCGTCTGCGGCGTCGAGGTGTTCGACGAGGCCGCGCTGGCCGC
>BADC01000394.1 GCA_000333435.1 Corynebacterium-like bacterium B27
AGTGCGCACTGACGAAAAAGTGGAAGGGGGGTGGTGGACGCACTTGGGCTCGAACCAAGGACCCGCTGATTAAGAGTCAGCTGCTCTACCAACTGAGCTATGCGTCCACACCGCGGAGATAACCGTGAAGGTCCTCGTTGGGAGGCGGCCAACTAGCAACCGAATCGGGGGCTGTAAACCGCCTAATTTCGCTCCCGCGAAATTATCTGAAGGCTCCCCCCGAACAGCGCTGTCCGCGGTCTATGGCCATCAGCAGGCCGAGGATGATCAGCACCGTCATCACCGCCGATCCGCCGTAGGAGAAGAGCGGCAGCGGAACGCCGACGACGGGCGCCAGGCCCATCACCATCATCAGGTTCACCGCGACGTAGAAGAAGA
>BADC01000393.1 GCA_000333435.1 Corynebacterium-like bacterium B27
TCGCCAGCAAAGAGGATGCGGTGATTGGCGCCTGAAGGCGTTCGGCCCGCCCGTGNTGCCGAGCATCCGTTACCGCCCGAGCGTGCCGGTGCTCGACCAGCTGATCGACGCGGTGCGCGACGAGATCGCGTCATTGATTCGGGCACGCCGGAGCTTCAGGCCAAGCGACGCGCGGTGGCGTTGGCCAATCCGTCGTTGCTCGTGAAGGACTTCCAGCGCCTCGGCGCCATCGAAGACGACCTCGCCCAGCAGGTCGAGCGACTGCTCGGCGAGGAGGGCTCGGTTCCGGCAGCCGACCGCGGCAGCCACGCCTGGGGCATCGTGATGCTCGCGGGTGCCGCGCTGCGCCTCGGACTGCACACCTGGACCCACGAGACCGGCGCCCGGCGCCCCATCGCGGCCCACATCGACGACGCGCGCGGTCTGATCCTCGACCTCGCGCAGCCCCACCACTGACCCCACACACCCCGCGCCCCACCCGAACGCCCCAGGAGAAGCATGTCCACGACCCCTGACCTCGACGAGGTCTCCGGCACCGCCCCCGCCCCGCTCTCGCAGAAACGCGTGGGCCTGATCTTCGCCGCCCTCATGGTGGCGATGCTGCTCTCGGCACTCGACCAGACCATCCTCGGCACCGCCCTCCCGACCATCGTCGGCGACCTCGACGGCGTGAACCACATGCTCTGGGTGGCGACGGCGTACATCCTCGCCTCCACCGTGGTGATGCCGGTCTACGGCAAGCTCGGCGACCTCATCGGGCGCAAGTCGCTGTTCGTCATCGCGCTGTCGATCTTCGTGCTCGGCTCCATCCTCGGCGGCTTCGCGAACTCGATGGAGTGGCTGATCGCCGGCCGCGCCGTCCAGGGAATCGGCGGTGGCGGCTTGATGATCCTGTCGCAGGCCATCATCGCCGACGTCATCCCGGCCCGCGAGCGCGGCAAGTACATGGGCTTCATCGGCGTGGTCTTCGGGTTGTCCTCGGTGGCGGGGCCGCTGCTCGGCGGGTTGTTCACCGATGTGCTGAGCTGGCGCCTCGCGTTCTGGATCAACGTGCCCCTCGGCATCGCCGCCATCCTCGCCGCCGTCGCGTTCATCAAGCTGCCACCCGTGGGGGCCGGTCAGAAGCCGCGCATCGACGTGGCCGGCATGATCACCCTCGCCATCGCGGCAGCGGGGCTCGTGCTCACCGCGTCGTGGGGCGGCACGGAGTACGACTGGGACTCCCCCGTCATCATCGCCATGATCGTCATCACGATCGTCTCCGCGGTCGCCTTCGTGCTGATCGAGCGACGCTCGGCCGAGCCCGTCATCCCGATGTCGCTGTTCAAGAACCGCAACTTCACGCTCACCACGCTGGGCGGCCTCGCCATCGGCATCTCGATGTTCGGCGCCATCGGCTACATGCCGACCTTCCTGCAGATCGTGAACAGCGTGAACGCCACCCAGTCGGGCTTCATGCTGCTGCCGATGCTCGGCGGCCTCCTGGTCACCGCGATCGGCGGCGGCTTCCTCATCACCAAGACGGGGCGGTACAAGTGGATGCCCATCGTGGGCTCGCTCGTCGTCGCGGCCGCGCTCGTGCTCTTCTCGACGATGCGCGCCGACACGCCGCTCTGGCTGATCCTCACGTACCTCACCATCCTCGGGCTCGGCATCGGCCTGGCGATGCAGGTGCTCGTGCTCATCGTGCAGAACTCGGTGCCGCACTCGATGGTGGGCACCGCGACCGCGGGCAACAACTTCTTCCGCGAGATCGGGGCGTCGCTCGGCTCGGCCATCGTGGGGTCGCTGTTCGTGGCGCGGCTCACCGAGCAGCTGGCGTCATCCGCTGCCGCCGGGGGTGCCGCGGGCGGTGCGGTGCCGACCGACACCAACGCCCTCACCCCCGCCGCCATCAACGCGCTGCCGCCGGAGCTGCACGCCATGATCGTCGACGCCTACTCCACCGCCCTCAGCCCCGTGTACCTCTACCTGGTCCCCCTGATGCTCGCGGCGGCGCTCCTCCTCTGCTTCGTGAAGGAGATCCCCCTGGCCACCACGACGGTCCAGTCCGAGGCCTGACCTCAACGCCAGGCGAGTCGCACTCCGCCCAGGGCGGCGAAGGCGGCATCCGCCGACAGCAGCACGGCGTTCTCGATGATGGCCTGGGCGGCGAGCATCCGGTCGAAGGGATCGCGGTGCGGCCATTCGAGCTGCCCAGCCACGAGCGAGTGCTCGATGGTGATGGGCAGCTCGGCGGCGCCGAGCGTACTCAGGTAGCGGGGCATCGCCGCCAGGAATGCCACAGCTTCGGGAAAGCGGCCCGACCGCACCTTGATGCCCATCTCCCACGGCGTGACCGCGGAGACGAGCAGCTCGTTGCCGGGATCGGTGAGGAGAGCCGTAGCTGCCGCGGGTATGCGGCTCGGATCGCGCACGGCCCAGAAGAACGTGTGCGTGTCCAGCAACAACCGCACTAGAGGCCCCAGACCGCGAGATCGTCGTCGCCGAGAGGCTCCCAGAACGAGTCGGGGAGATCGGGTCCGGGAGCGAAGCCGAGCTCCCGGCGCGGTGCGGGGTCGATCGCCTTCAGGGTGGCTACAGGCTTGCCGCCGCGGGCGATGACGAAGTCGTCTCCGCGCTCCACCCGAGCCAGAAGTTCCGACAGACGGGTCTTGGCATCGTGCACATTAACCATCTCGGTCATGTTGACTAAGTTTAGTTGGTCAATCGCTAGTCCCACCAGAATCTCCATTGCGTGTTTCCGACGAGGCCTTCCACGTACGGCCCGATTCCGCCCGTTCCGTGGAACTGGCTGTCGTAGCGGCAGAAGTGGAAGTGCTCCCGGGCGACGAGCCGGGCTTCGGCCACGCTGCGAGGCGGTCTGGTCACGCGCATTTCCAGCGAGCCACCCCAGGCGGAGTGCACGTAGGCACCGAAGCGTGCTTGCCACGACTTCAGCACGACGCGAGCGTCAGCACCGACCATCCCCGCGTTGATCGCCCCCGACCAACCGAGCTCGGCCAAACAGTCCGCCGGATCGGCGACGCCGACCAGAGCAAGCGGCAAGGAGCGAGCGCGGTCTTCGAAGCTCTCGAGAAGGGCCAGATCATTCGATTCGTCTCCGATGGCGAGTTCACCCGATCGATCGGTGACCGTGCCGCAGGCGAAGCAGTAATCGTCTTCCTGGGTCGCCCACTCGTCTTTCTTATCCAGCCCGAACTGCTCTCGAAGGGACTCGCACGGCGTGCGTTCGCCCTGACGCCAGAGGTGATGGGCCTGCCAGGGTTGGATCCGGTGAGCGCCATCGAAATGGATCGGCCATCGGCCCGTGGTGGGGAAGAGCGCGGCTAGCGTGCTCCAGCGCGACCCCGGTTCAGCGAGTGTGAGCGGCGGTGGCTCGTACGATTCAGAGTTCATGCGCCGAGACTAGGAGGGCACGCTCTTGATCTGCACGGACGCGGGCGATCTGTGAGATCTCACGAGAGAGAGCCGCCTGTGGAGGAAGACCCACGGGGCTCAGACAACGGGGATCGGGCGCGGGATGCGCTCGAAGAGCTTGTCGAAGACGGCGCCGCGGTCGAACTGGAGGGCGTAGGCGCGGGCCGCGTGCGCGGCCTCGGCTCGGGCCTCGGGGGTGGTGTGCAGCACCGCGGCGTCGATGGCGGTCGCGATCGCGTCGGGGTCGTTGACCGGCACCACGATCGCGTGGTCGCCGATCGCCTCGCCGATGCCGCCGGTGAGCGTCGTGATGACGGGCCCGCCGCCCGCCAGCATCTTCTCGGCCAGCGCGATGCCGAAGGTCTCGACGAACTCGGGCCGCGGCTTCGACGGCAGCACGAAAGCGGCGCAGCCGGCCATCAGGTGCGGCTTCTCCGCATCCCCCACGTCGTCGAAGAAGCGGATGCGCTCCGCTAACGGCAACCGCGCCGCCAGGTTCCGCAGCGCGTCCGCCTGCGGCCCGCGCCCGGCGATCACGAGCGGCATCGCCGACGTCGCAGCCAGCTCGCTGCGCTCGAAGCCGGCGATCAGGTCGTCGACGCCCTTCGCATCCGTCAGCCGCGACAGGAACAGCAGGTAGCCGTCCCGCGCCAGGCCCCGCGCGGCGAGCAGGTCGTCGGTGACGGCCGCATCGAGGTCGAGGTACGCCGACGCGTCGATGGCCGGGTACGACACGGCGATGCGCTCACGGCACTGCTCGGCGAAGCGGGTGCCGTGCTGCGCGTCGACCTGCGCCGCCTCCTCGATGATGAGGTCGCGGGTGTACTCCGACACCGCGACGCAGTGGTCTTGCGAGAGGTACGACGAGAGGATGTGCGCGGCCGCTCCCAGCCGCCCCTCCTGCACGGCGCTCCGCACCACGTTCGTGACGTCCGACCCCACCGCCTCGGCGATGGTGGTGACGTTCACCGGAAGCCCGGTGCCCCAGGCCGCGCGCACCGCATCGGCCACGGCGATGGTGTGCGGGCTCAGGTAGAGCGAGAGGGCGACGGTGGGCACGCCGTCGGTGAACAGCTCCACCAGTCGGCCGGTGATGCCGGCGAGGTAGCGGCCGTCCGGCACCTTGTAGTCGCCCACCGGCTCAGGCCGTTCGACGATGATTCCCGGGCTGTACGGAAGCACCGAGTCGAGGGGTTTCAGCGGCAGGCCCGCGGCTTCGAGCCGCTCGATCGGCCAGGTCACGATGCGCACCTCGTCGAAGCCGCGGGTGAGCGCCGCCTCGGCGAGGTTGCGGCCCTCGACCGAGTGCCCGCAGATCACCGGATCGGCCCGGTTCACGATCACCAGGCGGTTACGGATGGCGGTCATGGGGTCACTCCTGTCGTCGGTGCTGTCGATGGTGCTGTCGGTGCTGTCGGTGCTGATGTCGTAGGCGCCGCCATCGGCGCTGCCGCGTCGCCCGGTGAGAAGGAGGGCGGCACCACCGCTGTGCCCCACTGGCTCGGCTCCGGCCCGAGCTCGAGCAGCAGCTCTCCCCCGCCGTGGAACTCCGCGCCGTGCAGCCAGCTGCGCTCGAGCGGATGCCCGTTGAGCGTCGCCCCCTGCACGTACTGCACCGGCCCGCCCGCGACGGGCTCCCGGAACCCCGAGGTCTGCACCGAGAACGTGCCGCCGCCGACCGAGATCTCCGCCGCGCGGAACGACGGGGCGTTCACGAGCACGAGGTTCTGGCCGGCGACCGGGAACAGCCCGAGCGACGCCCAGACGAACCACGAACTGAGCCCGCCCGAGTCGTCGTTGCCCGGCAGTCCGCCGCGCCCGGTGCCGAACTGCTGGTGCACCACGTTGTGCACCACCTCGGCGGTGCGGTCGGGCCGGCCGGCGTAGTGGTAGGCCCACGGGGCGTCCATGTCGGGTTCGTTGTTGAGCCCTTCGAAGCGGCCGAGGGCGTACCCGGCCGCGAGCTCGGCGAGCTCGGGCCGAAGGCCGGGCTGCCGCACCGCCGGAGCGCCGAAGCCGAAGAACTCGTCGAGCTGCGCCACGAACCGCTCGCGCCCCCCGCTCAACTCGATGCGGCCGGCCATGTCGTGCTGCACCCGGAACGAGTAGTTGTGCCGGCTGCCCTCGTAGAACGTCGAGTCCTTGAGCAGGCCCGTCGTGGGGTCGAAGGCGTTCGGCCACCGGGTCGCGAGCTCTTCGAGCTGGGAGGCGAGCATCCGGTCGCCCACGTGCCGGGCGACCTGCGCGGTGCACCAATAGCCGAACGCGATGTCGAGGGTGTGGGTGATCGGATGCGCCTCCCCCCGCAGCAGGTACTCCTCGCCGTAGGTGCGGCGCAGGTCGTCGCTCATGTGCACGAGTGCCCAGTCCCAGTCGATGCCCGCGACGCCGAGCTGGCAGAGGTCGGCGAGGAAGGTGTGCGCGAGCGCGCTGCCCTGGCGGGAGAAGCGGTCGCTGCCGCGCGCCATCCGGTAGCCGATCGGGAAATTGCCCTCCTCCTCGCAGATCGTGAGGAGCGCATTGGCGAGTTCGACCGCCTTCTCGGGCTGCAGGGCGGTGAGCAGCGGCAGCTGGGTGCGGTAGATGTCCCACATCGTGGCGATGTCGAAGGCGAACGGGCCCTCGCTCGGCCAGAACGGGCTCTCGGAGGCGGCGAACGACGGCTTGATCAGCGAGTGGTAGAGGGCGGTGGAGAAGACCGTCTTGCGCTCGGGCGACGGGGTGTCGACCGAGATGGTCTTGAGGTGCTTGCGCCAGGTCTTCTGGGTGCGCTCCCGCCGCGAGTCGAAGCGCCCCGGCCCCGGGCCGCAATCGGCGCGGAGGTTCTGCTCGGCCTGCTCGACCCCGCGCAGCGAGAACCCGATCCGCAGCTCGATGGTCTGCCCCGGCTCACTCGGGCCCGCCCACATGAGGCCGAACGGGCGCAGGGTGGTCGGCCGGATGTGGTCGAAGTCGAGCCGCTTGCCGCCGGGCATCAGACGCCGGTCGTACCAGAGCATCTGCCGCCAGTGCGGGGCGTCGCACTCGACGTGCACGGCGATCGGGGCGCCCTCCGCCACCATCACTCCGCTCGCCACGCCGGGTTCCCGCGTCTCGAGGTGCGCGCGCAGCGGAATGGTGCGGCCGTACGGGATGGCGAGGCCACCGAGCGAGAAGTCCACCACGATGCGGGCGTTCGGATGCCGCGGAAAGGTGTACCGGTGCACGGCGCTCTTCGGCCCCACCGTGATCTCCGCGCTGACGCCCGAGTCGAGGGTGGCGGCGTAGTAGCCGGGCGAGGCCTGCTCCTCGGTGAGCGCCCAGGTGCGGCCGAGCTCGTCGAGCGGCTCGATCATCGGCGTCACCCGGAAGTAGTTGTAGTACTTGCGGATGGCACCCGTCCCCGACTGCTGGAAGTGCGTGAATCCGCTGGCCAGCTGCTCGTCGTAGATCGTGGCCGGCACGCCTTCGAGGCTCAGGTCGTAGCGGCCGTACCCCGTGGGGTACGCGCCGGAATAGGCGCAGGCCGAGACCATGCCGAGCGGATGCGTGGCGCCCGGATGCGTGTTGCCGATCTGCGGTTTCGGCCACCACCAGGTCGCCGCCAGCCCCGTCGGCGCAGGCAGGGCGGTGGGCTCGGTGCCGATGAACGGATCGACGTGATCGATCATGCGCGGCGCCCGGATTCGCAGGTCATCGGGCGAGCGTAAGTTCTGGGCGCGGACGCCGGGTGAATGACCGGTTACGGGTTCGTAAAATCCGCGCTCCTGGCCCGCGGGCGCGGAGCCGGCCCGGTCAGCGGCGGGAGCGCCGGGGCCCGTCGTGCACGAGGGCGGGGAGGCGCCGGTCGAGAAGGGTCA
>BADC01000392.1 GCA_000333435.1 Corynebacterium-like bacterium B27
CAGGGGCTGCTGAAGAAGAAGTACCTCGACGGGGTGCTGGAGTCGTCGCGCGCCGCCCGCGAAGGGTCGATGTCGTCGCGGATGTTGTCCGACGAGGTGCTCGGCCGGGTGCGTGCGCTCGGAGACATCGCCGCCGGCCGGGGGCAGTCGCTGGCGCAGCTCGCACTGTCCTGGGTGCTGCGCGACGAGCGCGTGACCTCGGCGCTGATCGGGGCATCCTCGGTGCAGCAGCTCGACGACAACCTCGACGCCACCGAGAACCTCGCATTCGACGCCGCCGAGCTCGCCCGCATCGACGAGTTCGCGGTCGAGGCGGACATCAACCTCTGGCACGCCTCCAACGCGGTGTGACCGGCGGATGCCCGCCGTCCTCCTCACCGGCTCGCGTGCCCCCGCGACCCTCGACCCCGGGCACTCCCGCTCCGGCCGCCTCGGGCGACCTGGCGGCGACCGGCCTGCCACTCGCAGTGCCGCTCGGCTCGGCACTGGCGCTGCTGCTCCTCGGCGCGGCGGCGGTCATGGCCCGCCGCGCCCGCACCGCGCGAGCCGCTGGTGCCGCGCCCGCCGTCGACACCACCGCCACAGCCACGACGGCCGCCGCCGAGACCGCCACGGCCGCGAAGGGTGAAAGCCATGCGGAGTGAGCCCAACGCCCGCACCGAGCAGCACCACCGGCTCGCGGCGCGCGCGGAGGCAGCATCCGCCGAGCTGAACCCGGCGGTCCGCGCTCGGCCGGGCCTGGCGGCGCCGGCGCGACCGGCAGCCGGGCCGCCTGCAGCGGAGGAACGCCGCCCCCGCGGGTGGGAACTCACCCTCTTCCGGCACCTCAGCTATCCGCGGCCGAACCGCTGAACACCGCGATCATCGGCTGAGCGGGTCGCCCGCCGGGCACCGCCACGCCCGGTGCAGGATTCTTAGGGGCCGGCCATCAGCCGGATCGACGACGTCATGGTGAACGCGTTGGCCGACGAGCTGAATGTCGCATCCACGAGCGTGAGTCCGGAGCCATTAGGCCAGGTGAAGGCGATCGACGACGTGCCGGCGGGCATCTGGAAGTTCCGGAAGGTGCGCTGGGGCCCGTTCCTGAACTCGAGCCAGCCGCTCGGGGGCGCGGCGACGGCGGTGGGAACGGAGTCGAAGCCCTGGATCGCAGCGAGCTGCCCGACGGCGTACGAATCGGGCGCGGCCGTGACGGTGAGGGTGTTGGTTCCGCCGAAGTACCCGATCGCCGCATCCCACGTCATCAACGGCCGGCGTGCCGCGCCGACGTTGATCTGCGTCGACAACGTCTCGCTGCTGTTTCTCCACTCCGCGTAGACGTCGTAGCCGTCGGTCCAGTCGATCCACGGGTTCGTGGTGAAGACGTAACTGCCCGCGGCCAGCGGCCCGGAGAAGCTCAGAAAGCCCGAGGATGAGATGGCGTTGTAGCTCCAGCCTGCCGGCAGGCTCTGAAAGGTCGGCGCGAACGGGATGCCCACGGCGTACACCTGGATCGCGACCGTGCCACCGATGTCTGCCGAGCCGGCCGGGACCGTGAGGATGAGCGAGCTCGGCGCCTGGAAGTCGCCGTTCTGCGCGTTCCACGTGAGGGACGAGGTCTGGTCGCTGGCCGCCGCCGCGGGAGCCGCTGCGACAGCCACGAGAACGGGCGCCGACCAGGCCGCCGCCACGACCGAGCGGCGCGAGATGTCGTTCATGCTCACGATGATGACGGCTGCCGGCGTCGCTGGCAAGCCCGCGTTCGCGACTCCTCCCCGGGGCGTCGCTAGCTGAGGGAGTCGGGCCGCTGGGCGCCGCCGGGGGTGCCGGGGGCTGCGGCGGCGAGCGCCGCCAGCTCCTCCTCGGCGGCGTCACGGCGCCAGCGAGCGGCGGGGCGCCGCCACCACGGGGCGGCCGCGAGTGCGGCGGTCGCCTCGCGCAGGCGCACCTGCGCCGCGAGCTGCAGCGCGTCGCGCTCGAGCGCAGCCACCTCCTCGGGGCTCGGCCGGTACAGCGCGTGGCCGCGGTCCTCTGCCGCCACCGCGATCCAGGATGCCGCCACCAACGTCACCACGCTGGTGAGCCGGAACCACAGCAGCATCGCGATGAACACCACGAAGGTCGACAGCAGCGGATTGCGCGTGGCGCCCCCGAGCAACTGCCCGCCCAGCACCTGCAGCACGAGCACCGCGGCGCCACCGAGGAGGGCGCCCCCGAGCATCCGTCGCACCGTCAGGAGCGCATCGGCGAGAAAGCGGAACAGCACCATGAGCGCGATCGCGTCGATCGCGTAGGTGACCGCGAGTCCCGCCGCACCGAGGAGGAACGTGGACCACTCGCGGAACGGCCCGTCGAAGAGCGAGAGCAGCCAGTCGATCGCGGCCGTGCTCGCCACGCTCAGCACCGCGGCGGCGAACAGGGCCACGCCGAGCACCAACGCCACGAAGAAGTCGCGTGCTTTGAGCAGCACGTACGACCGCCGGTCCTTGGGCAGACCGAACATGGCGCGCACGGCGATGCGGGAGTAGGTGATCCAGCCGATGGCGGTCCAGACGAGCACGACGAACGCGGTGATGCCCGTGACGGTGAGCACGGAGGTGCTGGAGCTCGCGATGGTGTTGAGGTCGTCGACCGAGATCACGCCAGGGTCACCGGGGGTGCCGATGAGTCCGGGTACGTAGGTGTTGATGAGGTCGATGAGCGCGGTCATCGTCTCGGGCGAGCCGGTGAGCCAGATGCCGGCCACGGCGAAGAGGATGTACACGGCCGCGAACACGGCGAACAGCGCCTGGTAGCTCATGCCCGACGAGAGCAGGAACCCGTTGCCGGCCAGGAACCGGCGCCAGACCCGGGTGGGGAACAGGGCGAGCGTGTTCTGGGTGAGCGTGGTGACGCGGGCGATCGGCTCCTCGAAGTGCTGCTCGAGGCGGCCGCGGAGCGTCGGGTCTTCGCTCATGCGGTCAGCCTAGCGACCGCGACGGATGCGCGTGCGGGCCGGGCGGGTACGGGAAGATCGTGGGTATGGCTTCCCTCACGCAGGTCAACGATCCCGCATTCGAAGAGCTCCGCGCGAGCATCGAGGAGTTCGCCGCCGGGGGCCGCCCCGTCGATCGAGTGATCGAGGCGGTCTGCGGATGCGGGAACCGTCGATTCCTGCTCGTGTTCGACGACGAGGTGGGCGTCGCGGTGCGGATCTGCACGGAGTGCGAGACGGAGGCGGAGATCGCGGACTCCGGCGAGCATTTCGATGACGTCGACGAGGTGGAGCAGGCGCGGTGCTCCTGCGGAAACGAGGAGTTCACCGCCGCGACCGGATTCGCGCTCGACGCGCAGGGGGAGGTGCGGTGGGTCTCGGTGGGCTTGCGCTGCACCCACGACGGCCTCGCGGGCGTCTACGTCGACTGGAAGATCGACTATCTGCCCAGCCAGCACCTCCTGGGCAACGCCTGAGTCGGCGGGTGCGGCCGGTGACGGAGGGTGCCGGTAGCGTATGGGCATGCGTGTTGCGACCTGGAATGTGAACTCGATCCGTGCGCGTGTGGGGCGGGTGGTCGACTGGCTGGTGCGGGAAGACGTCGACGTGCTCGCCATGCAGGAGATCAAGTGCAAGGAGTCGCAGTTCCCCTTCGACGCGTTCCACGAGGCCGGGTACGAGGTGGTGCTGCACGGCCTCAACCAGTGGAACGGCGTGGCGTTCGCGAGCCGCCTGCCGATGACCGACCTCGCCAACACCTTCACCGGCATGCCCGGCTTCGGCAAGCCCCTCGACGACGGGTCGCTGCCGCTCGAGGCGCGCGCCCTCGGCGTGACCGTCGACGGGGTGCGGCTCTGGAGCCTCTACGTGCCGAACGGCCGCCTGGTCGACGACCCGCACTACGTCTACAAGCTGGCCTGGCTCGAGGAACTCGCGACGCAGACGAAGGCCTGGCTCACCGCCAACCCCACGCAGCCGCTCGCGCTGATGGGCGACTGGAACATCGCCCCGCTCGACTCCGACGTGTGGGACATCGGGGTCTTCGCCGGCGCCACCCACGTCTCGCCGCCCGAACGCGCCGCCTTCTCCGTGTTCGAGCAGATCGGGCTGACGGATGTCGTGCGCCCCCTCGTGCCCACCGGTTACACCTATTGGGACTACAAGCAGCTCCGCTTCCCCCGCAACGAGGGCATGCGCATCGACTTCATCATGGGCTCCGAGCCCTTCGCCGAGCTGGTCTCGGCGGCGCGTATCGACCGCAACGAGCGCAAGGGCGACGCCCCCTCCGACCACGTGCCGGTGGTGGTCGACCTCGATCCGCTGCCGTCGGCCGATGACGACGACGACCGCCCGATGATCTTCGGCTGACCCCGGCCCGCCAAGCCCATGTCCTCCTCCGTCGGCGCCGGCTCGAACATCACTCCCGGCGTGCCGCATCCGAGCCCGCAGCGTGAGCGCGGCCGACTGGCCCGATGGCTCGTGGGCAGCACTGACAACGCCGGGCGCCACCCCGGCCCGGGCGCCGCGAAACCCGAGAAGACGCACTCCTGGTGGCGCGTGATGTGCCTCACCGGCGTCGACTACTTCTCGACCCTTGGCTACCAGCCCGCCATCGCGGCGCTGGCCGCGGGCCTCCTGAGCCCGTTCGCCACGATCATCCTCATCGTCATCACCCTCGCCGGCGCGCTGCCCGTCTACCGCCGGGTGGCCCGCGAGAGCTTCCGCGGCGAGGGGTCGATCGCCATGCTCGAGCGGCTGCTGCCCTGGTGGGGCGGCAAGCTCGTGGTGCTGGTGCTGCTCGGCTTCGCGGCCACCGACTTCATGATCACCATGACCCTAAGCGCTGCGGATGCGACGGCTCACGCCATCGAGAACCCGTTCGCCCCGAGCTGGTTCGAGGGGCAGCAGGTGATCATCACCCTCGTGCTGATCGCCGCCCTCGCGGTGGTGTTCCTCCGCGGCTTCAAGGAGGCCATCAACATCGCCGTCGTGCTGGTGGCGGTGTTCCTGGTGCTGAACGCCGTGGTCGTGGTGGTCGCGCTCGGGCACGTGTTCGAGAACCCGGTCGTGATCGACGACTGGTGGGGCGCCCTCACCGCCTCGCACGGGAATCCGCTGGTCATGGTCGGCATCGCGCTCATCGCCTTCCCGAAGCTGGCGCTCGGGCTGTCCGGCTTCGAGACCGGTGTGGCGGTGATGCCGCAGATCAAGGGCGGGGCGGGCGACCGGCCCGACAAGCCGCTGGCGCGCATCCGTGGCGCCCGGCGCCTGCTCACCACGGCGGCGCTCATCATGAGCGCGTTCCTCATCACGTCGAGCTTCGCCACGACGCTGCTGATTCCGCAGAAGGACTTCGAGGCCGGTGGCCCCGCGAACGGTCGTGCGCTCGCCTACCTCGCGCACGAGTACCTCGGCGAGGTGTTCGGCACCGTCTACGACGTGAGCACCATCGCCATCCTCTGGTTCGCGGGCGCCTCCGCGATGGCCGGCCTCCTCAACCTGGTGCCGCGATACCTCCCGCGCTACGGCATGGCGCCGCACTGGGCCGGGCTCGTGCGACCGCTCGTGCTCGTGTTCACCGCCATCGCCGTGCTCATCACGCTCTGGTTCGGCGCGAACGTGGATGCCCAGGCCGGCGCCTACGCGACGGGCGTGCTCGTGCTCATCACCTCCGCCTCCGTCGCGGTCACGCTCTCGGCGCTGCGCAAGAAGCAGCGCGCCGCCATGATCGGGTTCGCCGTGGTGTCGGTCGTGTTCCTCTACACGACCGTGGCGAACGTGATCGAGCGGCCCGACGGCGTGCGCATCGCGGCGCTGTTCATCATCGCCATCATCGCGGTGTCGATCATCTCGCGGGTGCAGCGCTCGTTCCAGCTGCGTGCCACCTCGGTCACCCTCGACCCGGCGGCGATCGACTTCGTGCTGACGGATGCCGACGAGTACGACTCCATCCGCATCGTCGCCAACGAACCCGACGACGGGTCGGCGCAGGAGTACAGCCAGAAGATCGCGGAGGAGCGGCGCGACAGCGGCATCCCGCAGCGATCGCCGGTCATCTTCCTCGAGGTGTACCCGTCGGACTCGTCCGACTTCGAGGAAGACCTCGTGGTGCGCGGCGAGACCGCCCACGGCTTCCGGGTGCTGCGGGTGACGAGCGGCAACATCCCGAACACCATCGCGACGGTGCTGCTCGAGATCCGCGACATCACCGGGGTGGTGCCGAACATCTACTTCGAGTGGACCGAGGGCAGCCCGATCTCCAACATGTTCAAGTACCTCGTGACCGGCACGGGCGAGGTGGCTCCCGTGACCCGGGAGGTGCTGCGGCGGGCGGAACGGGACAGGCGGCACCGGCCCGAGGTGCACGTGAGCTGAGCATCCGCTGGACCGCTGGAATTTCGGCGCGCGTGGAGTGTTGACTGAGGTATGTCCACGAAGACTCTGACCATTGAGAACCACGACGAGACGGTTGCCGACGGCATCGTGCTCATCGATTTCTGGGCCGACTGGTGCGGCCCCTGTAAGCAGTTCGCTCCCGTGTTCGAGAAGGCCTCCGAAGAGCACGGCGACATCACCTTCGCCAAGGTCGACACCGAAGACCAGCGGCAGCTCGCCGCGTCGTACGGCATCACCTCCATCCCCACGCTCGTGGGCTACCGCGACGGCATCCCCATCTTCGCGCAGCCCGGTTCACTGCCGGGCCACGTGCTCGAAGACGTCATCGCGCAGGTGCGCGGGCTCGACATGGAGGCCGTGAAGAAGGATTACGCCGAGGCGGTCGCGAAGCAGCAGGCGGCAGCCGCCGAGGGTGGCGCGGCCGAGTAGTCTCGCCGCACACAGAAGGGCGCCCGCAGTCGTGCGGGCGCCCTTCGTGCGTTCGTGCGGCCTCCGCGACGACGGAGGATCAGGCCCGAATTCGGCAACTACGGATGCCGCATCCGTACTTGCGGGCGAACTCCGTCGTTGCGGCGGCCGGCGCAGCGCGGGACCCGGGCTCCGGCAGAACAAGCCGGAGGGCCGAAGGGGCCGGACGCTGGGGGCGGCGCTACGCGGCCTGCTCCTCGGCGGCCGGGGCCGCCTCGAGGGCGTCGAGCTCGGTCACGAACTCGGCGAGGAAGGCGCGCAGCTGCTCCACGATCTCAGCGTCGTCCTTCGGGTGGGTCTCGGCGAACCGCACCATCGAGTTCGGCACGGCGAGCACGGTGTTCTCGATGACCTTGGCGCCGGCGATGCCGAGGGCCTTGCGGGCCTCGTTCTGCGCCCAGACACCCCCGTACTGCGCGAACGAGGTGCCGATGATCGCGACCGGCTTGCCCGAGATGGCGCTCACACCGAAGGGGCGCGACGACCAGTCGATGGCGTTCTTCAGGTTGGCGGGCATGGTGCCGTTGTGTTCGGGGGTCACGATCAGCACGGCATCGGCGGCGGCGATCGCCGCACGTTACTCAACCACTGCCTCTCGCAACTGGCCCTCCACATCAATTTCCTCCTTGAAGATCCCGAGGGCGCTTTGGCCATGGTACTCCCTCAGGTTCCCCCCTTCCAGAGCGACGTCCACCACTGCTTCTGCGACCTGGTCATTGGTGGATGCAGCTCGCACGCTGCCGACTAGGACGACGATGTCCCTCCTTTTTCTCCTTGTCAACGGGTGGACATGCCGCCCCTGATGGCCGCCGATCTCGCGATACCTCTTATTAAACCAGACCGTCGCGTCCTGTTATTCCCACCCGATGCTACTATCCGAGCGTGTCTTCACTACCTGCCTGTTCGAGCGTGCCGCTAGCGTTGCTTACAAACATCTGGCCCGCCGAGAGCTCTTCTGACTACCAACCCACCCACTAGCTATCTGATGCGGCACGCAACCT
>BADC01000391.1 GCA_000333435.1 Corynebacterium-like bacterium B27
CCGGCGCGCTCAGTCGCGGCCCTCGCGCAACGCCGCGCGGGCATAGACTACGACGCCGTCCCCGCAGGGGTGCACGCCATCGAGCCGGGCGACTTCGAGTACCCGGATGTCGCGAACACCTACATGCGCGGCGGCCGACCGGGACTCGTGCTGCAACCCGCCGACGCCCAGCAGGTGGCGCTGGCGGTGGGGTTCGCGCGTGAGCATCCGGATGTGCCGCTCGCGATCCGCAGCGGCGGGCACGGCATCTCGGGGCGCAGCACGAACGACGGCGGCATCGTGATCGACCTCCGCCGGCTCAACGCGATCGAGGTTCTCGACCCCGCGCGACGGCTGGTGCGCATCGGCGCGGGCGCGATCTGGGCGGATGTCGCGGCGGCGCTCGGCGAGCACGGCTGGGCGCTCAGCTCGGGCGACTACGGCGGCGTGGGGGTGGGCGGGCTCGCCACGGCGGGCGGCATCGGCTGGCTCGCCCGCGAGCACGGCCTCACCATCGACCACGTTCGCGCGGTCGAGATGGTGCTCGCCGACGGCTCGGTGGTGCGCGTCGACGCCGAGTCCGACCCCGACCTGTTCTGGGCCGTGCGCGGCGCCGGCGCGAACATGGGCGTCGTCACGTCGTTCGACTTCGAGGTCGACGAGGTGGGCGAGGTGGGCTGGGCCCAGCTCGTGATCGAGGCGAGCGACCCGGCGGCCTTCCTCGAGGGGTGGGGCGCGGCCGTGCAGGCGGCGCCGCGTGACGTCACGAGCTTCCTCATCATGTCGGGTGCCCGGCCAGGGCAGCCGCCGGCGGCCATCGTGATGACCATGGTCGACTCCGCCGACCCCGACACCGTCATCGAACGGCTCCAGCCGTTCGCGCAGCTCGGGCCGCTGCTGCAGCAGTCGGTGCAGCTGACGAGCTACGCGCAGGTGATGGCGAACAACGAGCACGGTCCGCAGCGCGGCGCGGGCGAGCCGGTGACCCGGTCGGCCCTCGTCGACCGCATCACCCCCGAGCTCGCTGCGGCGATGGCCCGCGTGCTCGCGAGCGGCGCCACCCACTTCTTCTCGCTGCGTGCACTGGGCGGGGCCGTGGCCGACGTGCCCGACGACGCGACGGCGGTCGCGCACCGCTCGGCGGCGTTCTCGATCGCGACCTTCGGTTCGAACGAGGGCCGACTGGCGGCGGCCTGGGCCG
>BADC01000390.1 GCA_000333435.1 Corynebacterium-like bacterium B27
GGAAGCCAGACGGTGCTCGATTCGCCGCACAATGTGGTGCTCCAGGCCGCGCTCGGCGGTGGGGTGCTGCTGGCGCTCGCGGTGGTCGCACTGGGCGTCGCCGTACTCGCCGTCGGCGCGCGCGCCTGGTGGCGCACCCTGCCCGCGCGCGGTGCGGCAGACGATCGCCGCGGCGATCCTGCGCGAGACCGAGCGGATGCGCACACCACCGTTCTGGCCGGCGCCCTCGCCGCGCTGGTCGCCCTCGCGGTGGCCCTTCTGACGAGCTTCACCGTGCCGGCGACGGGCATCCTGGGCGCAGTGCTGGCCGGCGTGCTGGTCGCGGCCCCGGCGCGCGTGCGGGAGGCGGGCGTCACGGCGGGTGCCAGGGCATTCGCGCGCGGACGTGCAGCGCGAGTCGTGGCGGGGGACGCTCGTAGGCCGTCACCGAAGACGTGCTCGACGGGGGCCTCGGAGGTGCCTCGGCGCCAGGTCGCGGTCGTCGTCCGCACGGCGCTGCTCGCCCTCTGGGCGGTGGCGCTCACCGTCACGGCAGTGGCCGAGCTGCCGCTCCAGCAGGGTGTCGTCGCCGCGGCGCGGGGCGACGGCGTCGCCGCCCAGTCGGCCTTCGACGCGGCCGCCGCGCTGCGCCCGTGGGACCCGGATGTGGCATCCATCGCGGCCCAGTCGCTCGCGGGCGGGGCTCTGCAGACCGCCGGCGTCGACCCCGCGCTCGCCGCGGCCTGGGCCGAGCGCTCGCTGTCCCTGACGCCTGACTCGATCCCGTCGCTGCGCGCGCTGGCGGCGGCTCAGGATGCGCAGGGCGACCTCGTGGCCGAGCTCGCGACCCTCGAGCGCATCGTCGCCCTCGCCCCGGCCGATCCCGACGCCCGCGCCTTGCGCGACGCCGTCGCGGCCGAGCTCGCCGAGCACCCTTGACTTCCGTGCTGCCGCGGCCGGCCTCCTCAGCGCGCGTAGGCGCGCAGGAAGGCGGCGGCGCCCGCCCGCGCGGCGCGATCGCGCGCCGCCGGCGCGAGGGCGGCGGGATCGAAGAGGGCGCGGTCGAGCGCCGCACCGAGCACGAGGTAGGCGAAGTGGTCGGCGGCCACCTCGGGATCGGGAACCGCGAACAACC
>BADC01000389.1 GCA_000333435.1 Corynebacterium-like bacterium B27
TGGATGTTCGTGCCGCTCGCTCGGCGCTCGACACGGTGACTCGCTCTGCGACCGCGCGCGCGACCTTCGTGGCCGCCTACGACGGACCGGGCGAGGCCGTGGGCGTGCTCCGCCAATACCTCGCTCGCGTCGACGACCCGGCCGCCCGCGAGGCCGACCGGGCCCGCATGGCGGAACTCGCCCGCACCGCGTTCGCCCGCCCCGACTCGAAGGCCGACCGCCGTCGGGCCGATGAGGCGCTCGCCGTCTTCCATCGCGAAGACGCCACCCGCGCCGCCCAGCTCAGCGGTCTCGCGCGCGCACTCGCCGCCCTTCGTGCGGCGGACGCCGTCCCGCCCGCACCCTGACCCCCAGCGCGCTCCATCGCTCGCGCGTTCTGGGCTCGCGGGATCGTCCCGTCGCCAACCCGATCTGCAGCGCGGCCAATCCAGCTCGGACTCCGGTCTCGCGCCCTCAGCGCGTCGCGCCGCCAGCAGCGCGCGGCATCACGCGCTCAGCCACACCGCCTCGGGAGCCGACACCTCGACTACCTCGAGCACCTGCTCCGGCCCGTCGCCGAGCACCTCCACGGCCCGCGCCGCGCCCGCACCGGCGCCCGCGCCGAGCACTCGCACCCGTGTGCCGGGCCCGACTCTGCACCCCGCGAGGTGCCGCAGCAGCGCCGGATCGCGATCCGCGATCCGCACCACCCGCCCTTCGTGGCCGGGCGCCGCATCCGTCAGCTGCACCGCCGCGAACACCGGCACCTCGCCGGCCGCCGACGGAATGGGATCACCGTGCGGGTCCTGCACCGGCCGCCCCAACCGCTCGTCGATCGCGTCGAGCAACCGATCGCTGATCGAGTGCTCGAGCACCTCGGCCTCGTCGTGCACCTCGTCCCACTCGTAGCCCATCTCGCGCACGAGCCAGGTCTCGATCAGACGGTGCCGGCGCACCACGCCGGTGGCGCGCATCCGCCCCTCTTCGGTCAGCGTCAGCGGACCGTACGGCACATGCGTCAACAACCCGCCCGCCGCGAGCTTCTTCACCATCTCGGTCACCGACGACGGGGCGACCCCGAGCCGCGCGGCGAGCACCGACGGCGTGATGGGGTCGGGCTGCCACTCGGTGTGCGCGTAGATGGTCTTGAGGTAGTTCTCGGCCGCGACGTCCCGGCCCGCGACGAAACGGGGGGCACCGGATGCGGATGCTGGGCTCGACATGACCGCTCCAGCCTAGGCGCTGCCGGGAGCCCGTTCCGAGCGGGGCAGAACGAGGCCGGCCGAGCCCATCGCGCGGGTGACGTCGATGGCGATGACGACGCGCAGCGGGTTCTCACGCGGCTGGCGGTACCGCACCGCGTACCGGGCCACTGCATCGGCCACCGAGTCGGCGTCGTCGAGGATGCGCGCCCGGCCGCTCAGGGTCAGCCACCGTCTCCCGTCGAGCTGCGACACGCTCGCCCGCGGATCACGCCGCACGTTGAGCACCTTCTGACTCGGGCCGTTCGTGATGATGCGAACCGTCTCCCCGTCGAAGGTGAACCCGACCGGCACCACGTGCGGCGAGCCATCCACCAGCAGGGTCGACAGTGTCGCGAGGTGGCGGTCGCGCACGAATTCCATGCCCTCGTCGGTCAGCAGCTCCATCCCGCCAGTATCGCAGCGAGCGGATGCATCGAGTGGTCCGTCATGCTATTTTTAGGCATGCCTAAAAATGCGACGGCGCGGCGGGTGGGGCGGGCAGGCGACCTCGCCGGCGCGCGGCCCCGCTGGTGGCACGCGCTCGCGCTGTTCGGGCCGGCCTTCGTCGCCTCGATCGCGTACGTCGACCCCGGCAACGTCGCCGCCAACCTCACCTCGGGCGCGCAGTACGGCTATCTGCTCGTGTGGGTGCTGGTGCTGGCGAACGCGATGGCGGTGCTGATCCAGTTCCAGTCGGCCAAGCTCGGCATCGTCACGGGCAAGACCCTGCCCGAGCACGTCGGCGCGCGCACGCGACGGTGGGGGCGCCGGGCGTACTGGGTGCAGGCCGAGATCGTCGCCGCAGCGACCGACATCGCCGAGGTGCTGGGCGGGGCGATCGCGCTCAACCTCCTGTTCGGCGTGCCCCTCGTGCTTGGCGGACTCATCGTGGGCGTCGTCTCGCTCGCCCTCCTGCTCGTGCAGAACGCGCGGCGGCAGCGCACCTTCGAGTTCCTCATCATCGGGTTGCTCGCGATCATCGCCTTCGGCTTCCTCGCCGGCGTCTTCGTCTCGAACGTCGACTGGCCCGCCGCCGCCGATGGCCTGGTGCCGCGCTTCGACGGCGCCCCCACTGTGCTCCTGGCCGCCAGCATGCTCGGCGCGACCGTCATGCCGCACGCCATCTACCTCCACTCGGCGCTCGCGCGCGACCGCCACCACGTCGAGTTCGCCGCCCTCGCCGAGACCACCGACTTCACGAACGCGCCGTCGGTCGCTCCGCAGCTCGACGTGTCGGCGCCGCGGCTGCGCCGCCTGCTGCGCGCCACCCGCGCCGACGTCGTGATCGCGCTCGTGCTCGCCGGCGCCGTCAACATCGCGATGCTGCTGCTCGCCGCGTCGAGCCTGCGCGGGGTCGACGGCACCGACACGATCCCGGGCGCCTACGCCGCGATCCAGAGCGCGCTCGGGCCAGTCATCGCGACGATCTTCGCAATCGGTCTCCTCGCCTCGGGCCTCGCGTCGACCTCGGTGGGGGGCTACGCCGGATCGGTCATCATGAAGGGGCTGCTCCGCGTTCGCATTCCGGTCGTGGTGCGGCGGGTGGTGACGCTCGTGCCGGCGCTGATCGTGCTCGGCGCCGGCATCGATCCGACCTGGGCGCTGGTGCTCAGCCAGGTGCTGTTGAGCGTCGGCATCCCGTTCGCACTCATCCCGCTCATCCGGCTCACCGGCGACCGGGCGCTGATGGGCGAGTTCGCCGACCGGGTGCCCGTGCGCATCGTCGCGTGGACGGTGGTCGCCCTCATCGTCACGCTCAACGTCGTGCTCATCGCCCTCACCGTTACCGGCGCGGGCGTGGCGGCCTGACGCCCACCGACACGAGGCAGGCGTGGCGGCCTGACCGCGACGATCCAGCGCCTGCCCGCCCAAATGGGGGCGCGCTCGCGCGCGGGCGGAGCGTGTAGCGTTCTCGTGCGGCGCCACACCGCGCCGGATGCGCGCCGCGGCGACGAGCACCGCACGGCACCGGGGGAGGCGACGATGGCAGCACGCGCATCCTCGCGCTCGCCGTCCCCCAAGCGTGCTCCGTCGCCCGCTGGGGTACCGCCGCGAAACCGTCGCTCGTCATCGGCGCCCGCCCGCGCAGCGACCCAACGCGCGAGCGGCTCCGTGGCCGAGCATCCGCGCGACCTCGCCTGGGCACAAGCAGGGCTCTGGCTCGTGGTGGCATCGCTGATCGTCTTCCTGCCCGAGGCGATGACCCGCTGGTATCTGCCGAAAGACGCCGTTGCCGCCTTCGCCGTGGTCGCTGCCAGCCTCGCCCTCGGCGCCGGCCGGCTGCCGCGATGGTTCGTCGGCGCCCTCGGCGCTGTCGTCGCCCTCCTGCTCGTGGGCGTCGCCTTCTCCGACACCCCGTGGGCGGCGTTCTGGGGTCGGTGGCCCCGCTACGAGGGCGCGGTCACGCTTCCGGTCTACATCGGTGCAGCGTGGTTGGGTGCGCGACTCCTCGGCCCGGGGGCGAGCGCCGGGCGGCGGATGACCTGGCACACCGCCGTCGCCACCGCCTCCGTTCTGCTGGGCGTCGTGGGGGTGCTCGAGGCATTGGGGCTCCAGCCCATCCCCACGAACCTCGATCGGCCCGGTGCGCTGCTCGGCAGCGCCACCGATCAGGGCGCCGTGGGCGCCGCGTTCGCGCTCGTGCTGGCGCCGGTCGCCGTGCGGGTCGTGGTCGCGCGGGTGGCGGCGACACCCGCTCGCGGCAGCCGGCCGCGGGGTTCGGGCTGGCTGCTCCCCGTCGCCGGCGCGGCCGGAGGCGTGTTGTCCGTGGTGCTCTCGGCGTCGCGGGGTGCGCTGCTCGGCTTCCCGGC